>JAQWRY010000022.1 GCA_029243485.1 Candidatus Binatia bacterium
AAAACCCAGAGCCCCCCTCGCCGAGGATCGCACCGTCCCGACTGCGACTCCCCCGCCCGGCCGACCTTAAGACCAGAGTCTAAGACCAGGGACGTTGGTTAGTCGAAGCCAAAATGTTTAGTCACGCCGCGCGCGACTAAACATTTTCGGCGAGACGAACCAACATCCCCAATGCTCACTGGGCGTGGAGGCCGTCTTCGAGGGCTTCCATGACCTGGTCCAGGCTGAAGCTCGCGGGCTCCTGACGGGGCGGGTACTCCTGGAAGGTCGAGAGGAACTTGCCAACGTAGGCCTGGGCGGGGACGAGGATGAACGCGTGATCCATGACCCAGTCCCAGTAGGTGTTCGAGGTGACGTCGGCGATCTCGTAGGGGTCACGGCGTAGGTTGAAGATCTTTGGAAGACGCAAAGTCGTGAAGGGGTTGGCCCACAGGAGGAGCGTGCCCTTTGCGCGCTGCTCCATGAAGACGAGCTTCCAGTCGCGATAGCGCAGCGCCGAGAGATCTCCGTCGTCGGTGAAGTAGAAGATCTCGTCGCGCGGGCCCTTGTCGGTCTTGCCGGTCAGGAATGGCGCGAAGTTGTAGCCGTCGAGATGCACCTTGAACTTCGTGCCGCCGACCGAGTAGCCCGAAAGGAGCTTCTTCTTCACCTCCGAGTCACCCGCGATGGCCGCAAGAGTCGGCATCCAATCCATGTGGTGCATGATCTCGTTGGAGACCGAGCCGGGCTTGATCTTGCCGGGCCAACGCACCATCGCCGGAACACGCCAGCCGCCTTCCCAGTTCGTGTTCTTCTCCGAGCGGAACGGGCTCGTACCCGCGTCGGGCCACGTGTTCTTATGCGGGCCGTTGTCGGTGCTGTAGAGCACGATCGTGTTGTCGGCGATCCCGAGCTCGTCGAGCTTGTCGAGAATCTGTCCGACGTTCTTGTCGTGGTCCATCATCGCATCGCCGTAGAAGTCCTGGCCCGACTGACCGAGGCTCGAGGGCTTCACGTGCGTACGGAAGTGCATGTGGGTCGCGTTCCACCAGACGAAGAACGGCTTGTCGCTCTTGTGGGCGCGATCGATGAAGTCGAGCGCCGCGACGGTAACGTCGTCGTCGATCGTCTCCATGCGCTTCTTGGTGAGAGGTCCCGTGTCCTCGATCTTGCCGTCGACCGAGCTCTTGATGACACCACGCGGACCAAACTTCTTTCGGAACTCCGGATCCTTCGGATAGTCCGGCAGCTCCGGCTCTTCTTCGGCGTTCAGGTGGTAGAGGTTGCCGAGGAACTCGTCGAAGCCGTGATTGGTCGGCAAGTGCTCGTCCTTGTCACCGAGATGGTTCTTGCCGAACTGGCCGGTCACGTACCCCATCGGCTTCAAGATCTCCGCGATCGTCGGATCTTCCTTCTGCAGGCCGAGCTCCGCGCCGGGCAGGCCGACTTTGCTGAGACCCGTACGGAACACGCTCTGGCCGGTAATGAAGGACGACCGGCCCGCCGTGCAGCTCTGCTCACCGTAGTAGTCGGTGAAGATCATCCCCTCTTTGGCGATGCGATCGATGTTGGGCGTGCGGTAGCCCATCATCCCCATCGTATACGCGCTGATGTTGGACTGACCGATGTCGTCACCCCACACGATCAGAATGTTCGGCTTCTTGTCCGCCGCGAGCGCAGGCACGACGAAACATGCCATCAGCGCGAACGCGCCGATTCCTAAAACGAGCTTCTTCATTCGGGTCCCCTTCGACCTACAGAGCCGGCAGCCGCCGGTGGGTTGGAATCCGCCATCTCAACCTGCCCTGAGCCGCAATGCAAACCCTAGTCCTCCCAGGCGAACACCTGCTTCCAATCGTCCTTGATCGAGATCACGATCCAGCCGTCGCGCTGCGCCTGGTCGTACAATTCCTGTGAGAAGGCACCGACTTTCGTATCAGGAAGTCCCTGGGCCGGGCCGTAGGCATATTCGCGAACGGGGTCGTCGTGCAGCACGAGCATCCCCAGACGCCGCCCCCCACCCGCCGTCGTCCACTCGAGCATCTCCTTGTCTCCGCCGGAGTTGCCGAACGCCGCGACCGGGCGCTTGCCGATGAACAGGTTGATTCCCACCGGCTTACCGCCGTGATCGTCGATGAAGAAGATCTTCGGATCGCGGTACAGGATCGGCTTCCCGTCGTTCTCTTCGAATCGGGTGACGACGCTCGAGCCGACGACCTGGTGGCTCGGGATCCCGTAGATCTTCTCCGTGAAGGGGCGCATGAACTCCTGCCCGCCGCCCGAAACGATGAACGTCGTGAAGCCATTCTCCCGCAAGTACTGAAGGACCTCCAACATCGGCTGGTAGGCAAGCTCGGTGTACGGCCGGCCGAATCGGGGATCGCGCGAGACCGCGAGCCAGCCGCGCACGATCTTCTCAAACTGCTCCGTCGACATCCCGCCGTGAGTCGCAGCGAGGACCTTCTGCCAATCGTGCATCTGGAACTCAGCGATGGCATCGTCGTCGCCCGCGAGAATCGACTGGAAGGGCTGCTGTGTCTTCCACTCGGGGTGATCCGGTGCGAGCGCCCTCACGCGATCGAGAGCGAAGACCGCCTGGGCGTAGAGCGGATGCGAAGCCCAGAGCGTCCCGTCGTTGTCGAAGGTGGCGATCCGGTCCCCCGGCTCGACATAGTCGGCGCTCGCCTCGTCCGTGGTGCTGTTCACGAGGTCCACGATTGCACTGCGCGCCGGCCCCTCATTCCAGGAGGCCAGCGGATCCGAACGAAACGCCGTCGCGCTGCAGCCCCATCCACCAAGCGCGAGAGAAGCGGCGATCAAAACCGCTGCGTAGGTCGTCCAGAGAGCCGAGGTCTTTCGCATCGTTGGCCTATCCGACACTTGTCCGGTCCGATCAAGTCGCGCGCCGGGATTCCCTCCGGTGGCGGCCCGTGCCAGAACCCCGTGCGTGGACACCGCCGTCACCATCATCGGAGGAGGACCGGTCGGGCTCTGCCTCGCCGTAGAGCTCGGGTGGCGCGGCATCGACTGCATCGTCCTCGAACGGCGGGAGCGCGGGGCCGCGACCTTCCCGACCGCCAATCACATCGGCGTCCGAACGATGGAACACCTTCGCCGGCTCGGTCTCGCAGCGGCCGTCCGAGCGGCGTTTCGCCCCGACTGGGGCGGGCACTGGATCGCACTCACGCACTTCGGCGGGCACGAAGTCACCCGCGTCGAGAACGCGCTTGGAGGCGCGGGAGGCGGAGCGGAGTCGCCCGAGCGCGAGGCTTGGGCTCCGAAGCCCTGCTTCGACCCGATCCTCGAGCGTGCCGCCGAAGCGTATCCCTCGGTCACACTAAGCCACGGGGCGCGCGTGGAGGCCGTGGAGAACATCGACGGCCCACGAGAAGGGCGAGTGGAACCACAACATCCACAAGAGTCCAAAGCCTCGAAGTCCTTCGAGTGCCGGCTCGAATCGCATCTGCCTCGTGCCTGCACGTGACATCGAGGACCTTAACTACCCACGCCGCCCGGCGGACGCAACGGCGTCTTGCTCATGCCGTAGCAGGGCCTATCCTGCGGTCTGTCTCGATCACCTCGGCGTGCCGCAGAGCGTGTCGTTGATGTCACACTGCGGCGTCTCTCCGTCGGCCCGTTGGGCGGCGTTCAGCTCGGCGATCTTCTGCTCCGTCGCAGCACTGGCCTCGCAATCACACAACTGGCTCGCACAACAGCTGCAGCCTGCGGCGAACTCCGCGTCGAAGACCTCGGAGATGTCGCACGACTCGAGGCCGCTGCAGGCGTCGAGTATCAGGCCCGACTCCTGGGAGGTGCAGAGCGTGGCGTCACACGTGTAGCCCACCTCGATCCCGGCGTCGTTCTGGCAGCCGTTGTACTCTTCGCACACCGTCGCGCAGTCGACGCCGCTGTCCGCCGGCAGGGTCGTCGTGTCGCCGTAGAGCGGACACGCGATGGGATTGCCGTCGTTCGACCCGGCATCGGGAAAGCACTCGATGTCCGGGGGAACCGGCGGGATGCCTCCCCCGCTACTCGGGTCATATGCGGCCGACCACGTGTTCGGAAGAATGTTGCAGGCCACGTTCTCCGTTCCGACCTGGAAGGGCCCGTCCGCGACGGGACACACGCAGTTGACGAGACCGTCTTCCGCGGGGAAGCACGCGGTCGTCATGCAGCCCGAGTAGGGATTCGGGTCATTCGCGCAGTCCGTGCCGATCGCGGCGCTAGAGTCGAAGCCCTGGAAGCTGAAGTCGGAGATCGCCGTGACGCCCGAGACGCTCTCGTAGAAGGTCGCCTGATTGATCGCGTAGCAGACAGGAGCCCCGTTGGGCCTCTGGCATCGATCCGGATCGGAGAGACAAACCTCCTGGTTCGCCTCGTAGACGGGCAAGTTGAGGATCGAGCTCCCCTCGACGAAGTTGAGCCCGTACCAGGTCGTGCACGGACAGTTCGACACGGTGCCATCGGACCCCGGCGTGCAATCGGCGTAGTAGCAAAGCGCGTAGGGACCGTAGCAAGGATAGAAGGTCGTGATGACGTTCGTCCACGCGGGACCGTACTCGGTCGTGTCCTGCGTATTCAGCGGGAACTCGCCACCGCAGTAGGGCTCCCCGAGTGGACACTCGTCCGTCTTCGAATCCGAGCAGCCGGCCACGAGGAGCGAAAGCAAAACGGGCAGGACGATGGCGGATCGGGCATTTCTCATGTGCGGGTTCCTTTGGTTCCGATGCGGCGAATGTGAGAGCATCGGCGAAACCGGCGGAAGCGTTAAGCACAGAAGTCGATGCACTCAAAGTGCCGATTCTTCTCCCGCGCGGGCGTGCTGTCGGGCCCTCCAGAACCAGCTCGATCGGCTGCGCCTGAAGCAGGCCATCAGCGAAGCGCGATCGTAATCGGCCCGGTGATGTCGGTGATGTCGAGAACGTCGGGCGCGGCAATGACGCGGGTCCCGCTCCCGACAAAGCAGCAACCGCCGGGCGGGACGTAGTCCTGCGGGCTCGAGCAGTTGTTGGGATCCGTAGTGCCATGGGAGCCGGAGCGCGAGCCGTACGCCTGGTTCGTCCCTGCTGGAACCTTCCGAAGCACTTCCACACCGCCGCGAACGATGACGCGGGAGAAGATCGAGACGGTTTCCCAGGGGCGCGGATCGACGCTCATCTGCGGAGGCCCGGAGCAATCGGCGGAGGCATAGTACATCACGTCCTCGTTGTTCACGTTGGGGAGGCCGCTCGCGAGCGCCCCGTTCACGAGCGGAATCTCGTAGGGGAGGCCGGCGCCGACCGGAATGCCCACGTGGAAGAGCCCCAGCATCGGTCCGATCAGATCACCGTCCGCGTCGACGGCGACGAATCCGGGCGCGGAGCCCGGCACGCTGAACTGCGACTGGCAGTTTCGGGCTCTGGTTCTTCACCTTCTGACTGAGGACCTTCTCCTGCCTGAGGCCCGGATCACCGGCAACCAGCGTCTCGAAGTGCACCGGGATCGAGCACGCCCCATCCGAGAAGATCTCGAAGTCGAGCGCCGTGCCCGCATCGACTCTCTTGAACTCTTTGAAGTCGACCGAGTAGTGGACGGGGAGCTGGGCCGCCGGGGCCGTCGACGCAGCGCCAAGAGCGAGGGCGAGCAGCGTGATTCGGAGCTTCATGATGGTTTGCCTCCAGTTGCGAGGGCCCGATCGTCCGGGCCGACGCACAGGGAGACATCAAGAAGCGAGCCATCGACCCGCAGCGCTTTTCCGCAATGAATTCAGGCCCCCCGAGCACTCGCGATCATCGCATCGATTCGCCCCGGCAACCGGGTGTTACGGGCGTAGAGGACGGTACGAGGCGCTCCGGCCGCAATCGTCTCGGGCGTGTTGTATTTCGGAGCCTCGCTGACCAAGCTCGCCGTCGACGGCCCCCTACCCAGGAGCAAAGGACCATGATCGACCTCTACTACTGCCCGACGCCGAACTGCCAGAAGATCTCGATCGCTCTCGAGGAACTGGATCTGCCGTATCAGGTGCACGCGGTCGACATCGTCGCGGGCGATCAGAACGACCCCGAGTACGCCGCCCTCTGCCCGAACCGGAAGGTTCCCGCGATCGTCGATCGCGACGGGCCGGGCGCGGTGCCGCTCGTGCTCTGGGAGTCCGGCGCGATCCTCCTCTACCTCGCTCGGAAGACCGAGCGACTCCTGCCCACGGACACGGGGCAGCGCGCACTGTGCGAGCAGTGGCTCTTCTGGCAAGCGAGCTACCTCGGCCCGATGATGGGACAGCTGCACCACTTCGTTCAATACGCGCCCGAACGTCTCCCCTACCCGATCGCGCGTTACGAGAGCGAGGTCGAACGGCTGCGTCGCCTACTCGATGCTCACCTCGAAGGACGCGAGTTCCTCGTGGACGAGTACTCCGTCGCCGACATCTCGTGCGCTCCGTGGCTCAAGATGTTCGGGTTCGCGTACCCGCACCCCGAGCCTTACCCACACCTCGATGGTTGGCTGGATCGGATCTTCGAGCGTTCCGCGGTGCAACGAGGGATCGCGGTCGACCTGGACAAGATCCGACCGGTCGTCGTGGGCGCCGAGCCGGTGACCGACGAGGTGAGGCGGCACCTGTTCGCCAGCTATCAGGCGGAAACGCAGGACGGGCCGACCAAACCCGGAGGCTCTTGAACGATATTAGTAAAGTTCGTTGACTTTCAAGTCCTCTCCGGGTCAAGCTCCTCCAGTCGGCACACCCCGCTGCCGCCCAACTCGGAGAAGGCCATGCGAAGACAACACCTCCAGCCGTATTCCACCTGGTTCCTGCTGATTCTTGCGATGGTACTGATCGCACCCCAACCGGCCCGGAGCGTCCTGCTTTCTCCGCTGACGACCGCCGACGGAGCGGGCGCGGACGGATACGCCCCCATCTTCGCCGGCAGCCCGTTCGATGACGTGACGAGGATCAAGGTGAAACTCGATCGCGGATCCGGCGGCGTGCAGAACAAGGGCTACATTCGTTTCGACCTCTCTGCCGTGACGGACCCGCTCAGTGCGGTCGAGTTGATCTTGACGCTCGACGTGGAGCCGGAGGCCGACGCCGCGCCGGGTGAAACGGTCGGTGTCGACAGCTTCGAAGTCTACGGGCTGAACGACGGCCATCCGGGTGAAGCGTGGGTGGAGACCGGGACGACCGGCATCAGCTGGGTGCTGGCTCCCGGCAACGACATGGCGAGCCCCAACGGAGTGCTTGCGGAAGAAACCACCTTTCTCGGAACGTTCGACCTCGTTTCCGGCGTAAACGCCATTGGCGACCCGGCCTCTTTCACATCGGCCGCCCTACTGAGCTTCCTGCAAGCGGACACGGACGACCTCGTCACGCTGATCCTGGTTCGGACGGACAAATCGTTCGCACCGGGCGCCTTCGCAACGAAGGAACATCCGACCGCCGCGCCGCCGACGCTGGACATCACGACGGTCATCTCTCCGCCCGTACTCGACCCGATCGCAGCACCGATCTTCGTCGGAGCTCCGGCGGCCCTCGCCGGGAGCGGCTTTACGGCAGGCTCCGTCGTCAAGGCGTTCGTCGCGACAGCAACCGGGCCACTGGACTTCGGCCCCTTCACTCCGACGGCGTGGAGTCCCACATCTCTCACCTGGGAGCCTCCGGGTTCCATGCCCCTGGGCAACGGGTTCGTGACGCTCCTGATCGTAAACACCGATGAGGGCTTCACCCAGTCGGGCACGCAGAGCCAACTCCTGCTCGGAAGTGCCGGCCTGAACATCCCATCGATCCTCGGCGTGAACGCGATCCCTTTGACCGAGTTGGACCCCACGATCCCCACGGCCAACATCGAGACCATTCTTGCCCAGGGAGCAACGCTCACAGTGACCGGCAGCGGGTTCAACGGGCCGCTGGTCAACCTGTTCACCGCCATCGGTAATGTCGGTCCGCTGTCTCCGCTGCCCGGGGGGGATGCAACGACATTCCAGATCGTCATCCCGGGCCCAACCGTGACGGGACCGGGCTCGCTCCAGGTCGTGAACAATCCGTACGTCGGCAACGTGCTTTCGAACGCCGTCTCGGTACCGATCGGAGCCGCGCTCGACATCACCTCGATTTCTCAATCCGGCACCACGGTCACTGTGAACGGCGCCGGGTTCTCTGCGTTGTCCGTGATCAACTTCTTCGCACAGTCCGGCGCGTCCGTATCGAACTTCGGCGGACTCGACGTCGGCGGCGCGTCCAACATCCCGCTCAACATCGTCTCCGAAAACCAATTCACCTTCACAGTGCCGGTGGGAGCGGACGCCGGCGCGGCCTACGTCATGGTGCTGAACCCGCCCTTCATCCAATTCTCGTCCACGACCGGCGACCCCGACGGAGGGTTTACGCTGACCGTGTTCTAGGCTCATCTCATTCGGCGAGCCTGTGCTGGCAGAGCCGTCGCTTCGTGTCATCCTGTTCTCGTGACGCTGCCCGTGATCGATAGAGCCGTCGACACTCTCGCGCGTCGATGCTGGGTACCCTCGGACCTCGGCTCGGTCACCGCCCACGGAAACGAGAACGGGCGATCCGATGTCGCCGACCGGGTATGGGCCCTGGTCGAGAACGTGTACGTGTCGGGCATGCACCCCGGCATTCAGGTGTGCATTCGCCACCGGGGCGACGTCGTGATCGATCGCGCGATCGGTCACGCACGGGGCAATTCCCCTGCTCGGCGGGTCGACTCCGCCGCAGTCGTACCCATGTCGGTCGACACGCCGGTGAATCTGTTTTCCGCGGCAAAAGCCGTCACCGCGATGGTGATGCACAAGCTCGAGGAGCTGGGCGCGCTGGGTCTCGACGATCGGGTGGCCGACCATCTGCCCGGGTTCGAGCGTCACGGCAAGGGTGAGATCACCCTGCGGCACGTACTCTCTCATCGCGCCGGCATCGCGGTCATGCCTTCGGAGGCCTTCAACCTCGATCTTCTGACCGACCCGGACCGGGTCGAGGAGATCCTTCGCGACCTGAAACCAACCACTGAGGCCGGCGCCGGCGGTAGGCGGGATCAAGGGCCCATTTGCCCAGGACGGCGGGTAGCCGCCACCGCGAAGGCTCGAGCCAGGTCCGGATTTCGGGTTCAAGCGGCCGCGGCGGAGCCGTCGGGCGGCAAGGGGGGTCCTCGTGAAGAGCGAAGTATACCTCGGCATGAGGGCCGGCGATCTCGAGGGCAAGGCGTACGCGAAGTATTGGAACCCGAACATGCGGCCCCTCCCGCCGCACGTTCAGGAGGCCCTGCTGCAGAGCCCGGAGGCCTCCGAGCTCGGGTTCGGAGTCGACGAAGCGAACCGGCTCCTCGAGCCCGGGTACCTCGAGCTCGAGAACGGCTACACGCGCCTCTCGAACGGACAGGTGTTCGTGGCCACGCTCACCAAGATGCCCGGAGTAACGGCGCAGATGATCGACTGGTGGTTCGGATGGCACTACCTGGAGAGCCAGCGATACAAGCTCTGGCACCCACGAGCCCACCTCGCGAATGGTGCGGAGCGCATGGTCAGCGATGATCCAACGCTGTCGGATCGCGAGAAGTACCTGCACAATCCGAACTACGTGACCGAGTACATCGGGAGCGACCGGATCGACATCGACATCACGTTCTCGGACGCCTCCGACTTCCTCGATACTTCGAGGTTCGAAGAAGCGCGGGTGGGGACGGCACTCTGCGGACTCGTCGGCCTCCGGGGCGCGCCGCTCACCATAAGCGCCCTTCTCCATCTCATTCGAGAGACCGCCGACGGCTGCGAGATGCGAAGTCGCTTCTGGCTCGGGAGCATCGAGGTTCGCGGGCTACCAGCAAAGGCGATCCTCGACAGAATCGCTGGGTCCAACTTCGTGGCGCGTCGTGCCGTGTCCCTGGAGCTGGGGCGCGACATGGTCGTGCACTGCGCGATGGAGATGAACCACCTGGCGAGCTTCTTGCCCGCGCTCTACGCGGACTACCACGTCGAAGAATAGAGCTCGACGGTAGGCCGGTGGCTTGGAAAAGTGGTCCTCAGCCCTCGGGCTGGGCCGGTCGGATGGAGAGATCCCGGATGAATAGTTCCGCGCCCTCGGATTGAATCTGGAGCTTGCCGCGCGTGAGCGGGACGAGCTCGTCGCCGACCTGGTGACGCAGATCGCGAACCTCGAGGACTGTACGTCCGTTGACGAGGTGGATCGCAGAATCTCCCACGACCCGGATCTCGATACGATTCCACTGGCCGAGCGGACGCTCGAAGTCGTCTGAAGGACTCACGCGGAAGACCGGAAACCCGACTGCAGTGTCGCCGCCATCGGGGTCGTACCGAAGCCACGGGAAGAGGGCCGAGCGGTCCCACGACGTACGGATGGAGCCACGGATCCCGTCGACCGAGACGAACATGCCGGTCGCGCCTTGCAGGATCTCGAGCTCGGCCGAGCGCATCCAGTACGTCCAGAAGGCCCCGAGCGGGCCGACCGAGTGGTAGAGCAACCCAGAGTTCGGGGGACTCGCCTCGCGGGGCGGGAAGCGTTCGTCACCCCACTTCACCTCCATCGAGAAGTGATAGTCCTCGAACTCCTGACGGCTGATCAGGGCGCCCCAGATCTCCCCGGAGATGCGAATCGCGGGATCGCCGTCTTCCATGACGATCGAAAACACGCCGTCGGGATCGTGGTCGATGCCGAGAACGTCCGTCGACTTCGGCGTGGCGAAGATCCACCACGGCACCTCCTGGGCGCCGAGGTAGCGGTCCCAGTGCTGGAAGTCTCGACCGTTGAACAACTGCTTCGGCGCTTCGACGCTCCAGGCGGGATCCACCCGGCAGGCGAGAAGCAGAAGGAGGAGGACGACGACTTGGACCACGGGCGTCCTTTACCTCATCGGAGCGGACAGAGTCATCGCGGTGTGAATTGGTTCCCACCGCCCTTCCTGGCTTGGCCCCGCGCGTTGTGAGATGAACGTTCGAATCCGGGCGCGCCGCGCCTCTCGAACGACGGAGCCGATGATGCAGATTCGCCTAGGAAACCGAGCTACGGTCGCCGCGATCTTGGTCGCCGTCCTTTCGTCGGAAGCCCATGCCCAGATCGGGGCGGGGCCTTCGGGCATCGATCGACCCAGCCGAATCGACGAAGGAACAGACGGCGTCGTGGATGCCCAAGCGGCGCAAGCCGAGCGCGCGCTCTCGACCGGCGAGCCGGCGCCGGGTCTCTCCCGGCGCGCGACCACCCGGGTGGAAGAGATCGTGGTGAGTGCGAGAAAGCGCGACGAGTTCCTCGAAGATACCCCGGTCTCCGTCACCGCGCTCGGCGCGGACACCCTTCGCGAGGTCGGCGTCACGCAGCTCAGCGACATTCAGGATCTCGTGCCCAACCTCCAGTTTCGATCCGGACGCAACGGCATCACCGCCGGCGTGCAGATCCGAGGCATCGGCACGGCCTCCCCGGAGCTCGCTTTCGATCCCGGGGTCGGGATCTACGTCGATGGCGTCTATCTGCCTCGCGCTTTCGGTCAGATCGTAGATGTAATCGACGTCGAGCAGATCGAGGTGCTGCGGGGCCCGCAGGGGACCCTCTTCGGCAAGAACACCGTGGGAGGCGCGATCAATCTCACGACCGTGAAGCCGCAGCCCGTGCCGGAAGCTTTCGTGCTCGCTCGGCCCAGCAACTTCGGACGTATCTTCACCGAAGCGATGGTGAATCTGCCGGTTGTGGAGGACCTTCTATTCTCGCGCTTGTCGGTGTCGACGACCAACAACGGCGGCTACTTCCGGAACGATGCGCAGGACTTCACCTCGACGAATCGGAACTCGATCGCGTTCCTCGGGTCGCTTCGGCTCGTCCCCCACGAAGACGTGACCCTGGACCTCTCCGGATCGTGGTCCCGGGACACGAATCACAGCCGTGGCGCTCAGTGCGTCTTTCCGGGCGGGGGCAGCCTCGAGGGCCTCTTTGCTCCCGTTCTCGAGGAAGAGTGCCGCAAGAGCCGCCCGTTCCGCGGTTCGACGAACGTCCGGCCAGAGTCGCGCCTCGTGAGCTACGGGATCTGGGGAACGGCGAACTGGAGTCTCGGTTCGCTGGGGTGGCTCGACGACCTGTCGGTGAAGGCGCTCGGGTCCTGGCGAACCCAGAAGCCCCGGGTTCAAGAGGACATCGACGGCACCGTCGTCAGTGTGGTCGAGATCACGGACCTCGGGCAGGGCCCCCTGGGCGGGACTCCGGGCTTCCAGGAGCAGTACTCGGGCGAGCTCCAGCTGACCGGCGACGCGTGGGACGATCGCGTTCACTTCGTCGGTGGGTATTTCGCTTTTTGGGAGAGCGGTCGCCTCTCCCCCTCGACCACCACCGGGCCTACGCCCGGCGGAACGAGCCCGCTGCGCGTGACCGAAACGACCAGCACCATCGACAACTGGACGTGGGCGCTCTACGGGCAGGCGACCGTCGACGTGACGCAGTGGCTGAGCCTCACGGCTGGTCTCCGCTACACGGAGGACAAGAAGGGAGCCGGGCTCTTCACGTTCACACCGAACGCGCCCGATGCCCCGCCGACCGCCGACGCGGATGGTAGCGCGATCTTCACCCGCTTCACCCCCATGGCGAGCATCGCCTTCCAGACACCGGAGGAGTGGCTGGACGAGCTGTCGCTCGATCATCTGATGGCGTACTTCACCTACTCCCAGGGCTTTCGCGGGGGCGGGTTCAACGCGCTCACCGCCGGCACCGACGATCTCGCGTCGTTCGGACCCGAGACCCTCGACAACTTCGAGGTCGGGGTGAAGACGATCGGGTGGGACCAGCGGGTGACGTTCAATCTCTCGTTCTTCCTCGGTGACTACGACGACATCCAGGTCGTCACCGTAGAAGCGATCCCGAACCCGGACGTCCCAGGAGGCATCGACATCGTTCGCCTCACCCAGAACGCGGCCGACGCAACCTCCAAGGGAATCGAGATCGAGCTCAACACGATTCCCATCGACGGGCTTCAGATCATGGGCTCCGTTGGCATCCTGGACGCCAAATTCGGAACCTACATCGTTCCCGATCCGGCCAACCCGGGGAACGATCAGGACTTCAGCGGCGACCGCTTCGGCAACGTTCCCCAGCTGCAGACCTTCCTGTCCGTGCAGTACTCACTGCCCGTTTCGCTCGGGAACGAGGATTTGGACGGCTGGCTGACGCCACGTCTGGATTGGTCCTACCAGAGTCTGATCGAGTACAGCGGGGACGAAGTTCTCTTGCAGCAGCCGGGCGTCAACCTCCTGCATGCCCGGCTGTCCTACGGTTTCTTCAATGACCGCGCTCAGGTGGCGCTCTGGGCCCGCAACCTTCTCGATCAGGCGTACTTCAACACCGCCCAGCCACTTCAGGCCGTCTTCGGGAACGCGACGCGGTTCTATGCGCCACCGCTGACGTTTGGCGGTGAGCTGAGCTATCGGTTTTGAGCGTCGCCGCCCGGATCCGCTCGCGTACGTCCCGCGGGCGGGCAGCCAGGGTGCTGCTGCGGCGGCCGAGCGCGTGCGCGGTGGCCCTCGGCGCACTCACTTTATTCGGCGCGTGTGCTGAGGATCCGCTCCCTGCCGGCGCGCCCGAGGTGCTTCTGTTCTCGCAGACCAAGGAGTTTCGACACGAGAGCATCGAACACGGTACCGAAGTCCTGGTGGACGAGGCCCGCGGACGCGGGATCCGCCTGGTCCCGACGGAGGAGGCGGCCGTGTTCACCGACGACGGGCTCGCGAAGTTCGAGGCCGTTATCTTCTTCAATACGACCGGAGATGTCTTGAATGACCGCCAGCAGCTCGCGTTCGAGCGCTACGTTCAATCTGGTGGTGGCTTCGTCGGGATCCACTCGGCCGCCGACACGGAGCGTCGCGGGAACGTCTGGCCTTGGTACACACGCTTGGTGGGCGCGGCGTTCCTGAGCCACCCGGAGGACAACGTCCAGCAAGCCCGCCTTCGGGTTCGCGAGGGATCGCATTCCGCCACCTCCCACTTAGCGGAGACCTGGGATCGCACGGACGAGTGGTACGACTACGAGCGTTTCAATCCGAACGTGAACGTACTTCTTGCGGTGGACGAGTCGACGTACGAGGGCGGGGTAACTGGCTCCGACCATCCGATTGCGTGGTATCACGCCTTCGACGGAGGTCGTTCGTTCTACACCGGCTTGGGGCACACTGAGGAGTCCTTCGACGAGGACGCCTTCCTGAGTCATGTGTTCGGCGGCTTGGCATGGGTGATGGAGGACGGCCGCAGAACACCGCTAGACCCAGATCACGTGCGGCCGGAACCGTGGCGGCTCGTGCCGGAGGTGCTGGCCGAGTCGATTGGCGAGCCGGTGGTCATGGCGTTCACGCCGGGCGGTGAGCTCTGGGTCGTCGAGCGCAACGGGGGCATTCGCCGCTTCGACCCAGCATCGGGCGAGCTCGGCCGGGTTGCGAAGCTCGACGTCTACGCGGTGTCCGAGAACGGGCTCGGCGGCATCGCCTTCGATCCGAACTACGAAGAGAACCGGTGGGTCTATCTATATTACGCCGCCGACGGCGACCCGAACCCGGAGAATCGCCTCTCGCGGTTCTCGACGACCGCGCTCGGCATCGACCTCGCGAGTGAGAAGCAGGTCCTTTCGTTTCCGATCGATCGGGGGATGACCTCGCATGAAGGCGGCTCCCTACAATTCGATGGCGAAGGGAATCTCTGGATCAGCACCGGCGACGACACCAACCCACACTCCTCCGAGGGCTACAGTCCCCACGACGACCGCCCGGATCGCACGATTTACGATGCGCGCCGCTCGGCTGCCAACACGCAAGACCTGCGGGGGAAGATTCTCCGCATCCGACCGGAGGCCGACGGGACATATTCCGTTCCCCCGGGGAACCTCTTCGGGGATTCGGGAGAAGGGCGCCCCGAAATCTACGCGATGGGTCTGCGCAACCCGTATCGAGCCTTCTTCGACGCGACCACGTCTACGCTCTACTGGGGTGAGGTTGGGCCGGACGCGAAGGACGACAGCCCCAGCCGCGGCCCGCAGGGCCACGATGAGATCAACCGGGCCACGGCGCCCGGAAACTTTGGATGGCCGTTCGTCATCGGACCGGGTCGTTCGTACGCGGCGTATGATTTCGAGGCCGAAGAGCCAGGAGAGTTTTTCGCGGCCGACCGGCTCCGGAATACATCGGTTCGAAACACCGGATCCGAGGATCTCCCACCCGCGGAGCCGGCGTGGATCTCGTACACGCGCGATTCCGCCGGCAGCCTCTTCGATCTAGAGAGCGGAAGCGCCGAGGTCGGCCGCACGGCACTGGTCGGGCCGGTCTACCGATCGTCCGATCACCCGGAGAGTGCGGAGAAGCTTCCCGGCTACTTCGATGGCAAGCTCTTCGTGTTCGAGTTCATGCGCGACTGGATCAAGCTCGTCTCGATGGATGACGACGGGACGATCCGAAAGATCGAGCCATTCGCCGACGAGCTGGATCTGGTGGCGCCCATCGATCTCAAGGTCGCGCCCGACGGCACCGTCTACGTCCTCGAGTATGGCTCCACGTGGTTCAACGAGAACCACGACTCTCGACTGACTCGGATCAGCTTCTTCTCGGGGGAGAATCCGCTGCCGAAGGCCGTGGCGCACGTGAGCCCGACCGTCGGTGGCGCGCCGCTCGAGGTGGAGCTGATCGGACATGACTCGTTCGACCGAAATCCAGACGACGAGCTTCGCTATCGGTGGATCGTTACGTCGTCCGACGGCACCAGCCGAACCGTCGCCGAAACGGCCGACGCCGACGTCCGACTCGACGCGGGCACGTATCTCGTCGAGCTGGAAGTGACCGACAAGGGCGGCGGCGTGTCGACCGCCGAGGCGGCCGTGTACGCGGGGAATGCGCCGCCGCAGGTCACCGTCGACTTCGTGGGCGGGTCGTCCTTCTTCTTCCCGGAGGAGGATGCCGCGCCGTATGAAGTGCGCGTCACCGATGTGGAGGATGGCTCGACACCAGACGCGATTCGGCCAGAGGACGTGCAGGTGCGTGTCGCCTACGTCCGGTCGACGGGTGGGGTTTCCGGGGCGGAACCGATGAGCCGGACGGTTCTGGGCCGCCTCGACCCGGCGCTCGATGCGATCGAGGACAACGGATGCTTCTCGTGCCACAACGCCGAGCGGGAGTCTGCCGGGCCGTCGTTCGCGGAGATCGCAAATCGCTACGAAGGCAATCGGGAGAAGATCCGTCCGCTGGCCCAGAAGATCATCGAAGGTGGCTCGGGCGTCTGGGGCGAGCGCGCGATGCCCGCGCAGTCCCACGTCGACGAAGAGACGGCGGTGCGGATGATGGACTACATTCTCACCGGTGGAAGCGGGGGCGTACGACGGCCGCTCTCCGGCACCGTTCCGCTGGACCAGCACCAGGCCGAATCATTCGACGGAGACTGGACCGGGCACCTGGTGCCCGGAGCCTACGTTCTGACGGCCACCTACACCGATCGTGGCGGACAGGGTATCGGCCCCATCACGCAGCGGGAGACGCGTCTCTTGCGCCCGTCCCGGAGTCTTGCGGCGAACGCCGACGCGCTCGTGGGTGTTTCGACCCTCGAGCCCACGATGCCGGACTCGATCGCGCGGCTTCTGCCCGGGGGCGTGCCCGAGTTCCCGCAGTGGTATCGGGTCGTGGTGCCCCAGGGGCGCCCGGCATACCTGGGTCTCGACGCCGTCGACCTCACCGGAATCGACTCGTTGGCCGTCGAAGGGATGGCCCCCTCCCTCCTGTTCGACGGTGGCCAGCTCGAGGTGCGTCTCGGGTCACCGGAGGGTCAGCTCGTCGACACGCTGGAGTTCGATACGACCCTGCTGATGAGTCTCACGACCGAGCATGCGGACCTGTCCGCGGTGACGGGGGTCCAGGATCTCTATCTCGTCGTCCGGCGCGCCGACGAAACGGCGAGCGTGCCCTTCGTGCTGACGACGCTCGAGTTCTCAGCGAATCGCTAGTGCATCGCCCGGCGACGGGAGCGACGAGGACTCGACGGCGGTGGACTCGTCGCGAACCGGCATGCGGCTAGCGGGCAGTCTCATCTCGGCTCGAGCGCGATCGGTACGTCGATGAGAACGTCTCCCGTCCCCACCTCTACATCTCGCACAACGGTCTTTCGGTATCCGCGCCCGCTCAAGCCGATCCGGTAGGTGCTCGCGGGTAGCCCCTCCAGGAGCCACATCCCGTCGGGACCCGTGACGGTGCGCGGGGTGCTCGATGGCGACTTCGCCTTGGCGCGGATCCTCACCCCCGAAACGGGGGCACCCGTTTCCGAGTCCGTCACGAGGCCTCGCATGCGCCCCTCCGCGACCTCGACCGGTCTGCTTTTGGGCTCGCCCTCCATTGGTAGGAACAGACCTCCAAGGGAGAAGGGCAGTGCGGTGAACGGGTATCCCTGCGCCCATCGCAAGGAGCGTACGCGCTTTTGTGGGCGCAGCAGTTCGACGCCAGGCCTCTGCGGCCCCACCACGAAGTAGCCGCCCGAATCCGTGCTCGCGATCTCTCTCCTGCCCAGTCGCACCTGGGCCGCCACGATCGGCGCTCCGTCCTCTCGGGCAACGATTCGCCCCACGATCTCGGTGCGTTCGGGTGGCTCGAGGAGCGCCAGCCGATGCTCGGCGGCCCGAGCTCGCATCTCGGCTACGCGTGCGGGCTGGCTATCCGCGAGGTCGATTAATTCGAGTGGATCCGTATCGACGCGGTACAGCTCTTCGAGGCCCGTCTGGGTGTTTACGAGGTAGCGCCACGGGGGCTGCAATACCGCGATGGGGGTCTGCTGCACGATCTCGCTGCGCGCGATCGGGAGTCCCCCGTGGATACGGTCGCGTAGGTCGATTCCAACCTGCTCCGGAATCGGACGCGCGTCGTTCGCCCCGGCGAACCCGAGAATGGTCGCCGGGACGTCGCTGGCAGAGACCAGATCGGGGAGGTCCGCGGGCTCGAGCCGTCCCGGCCACGAGAAGATAACCGGCGTTCGCGATCCCATCGCGTACGCGGTGCTCTTGCCACGGCCTCGCCCTGGCCATAGCTGTAGTCCGGCACCCCAGCCGTTGTCGCTGAGGTACACGATCAACGTGTTCTCGCGCAGTCCCCGGTCCTCGAGTTCGGCAAGGAGTTCGCCGACGGCCTCGTCGAGCCAGCGGACCCGCGAGAAGTAGTCGGCGCTGTGGACGATGCCGGTGGCCAGAACTTCTTCGTGATATTCGGGGAGCGGGGGATCGAGCGGCGCGTGTGGAAGCGCCGGAGCAAACCACACGAAGAAGGGGGCGCCCTCGGCTTCCGCTTCGTCGAGGAAGTCGCGCAGCGGGTCGAGGGCGGCGCAGGTGGAGCCTTGTAGCGCGGTGGAGCCGCAGGTTGCGGCGGTCGACCCCTCGCGCATGAAGCTCACTCCGTCGATGTTGAAGAGCGACGTATGGCGCTTCTTCGCGAGGCCGTGCGTGAAGCCTGCGTCGGAGAAGTTGCCCAACCACATCTTGCCGCCTTCCCACGACAAGTATCCGTATCGCTGCAGCTCGCGTGGCAGTGTTCGGAAGTACTGCGACTCGAGGCGGCTCGGGATGTCGCCAATGGGCGTTGCCTCGAGCGCGGTGCGACGCGCCTCCCATTGCTGGTGGTGGAATCCGGCCCCGGAGAGCAGTGTCTTCAGCGATGGCCGGCAGACCGACGCGGTCGTGTAGCCGTTTCGGAACAGGACGCCCTCCGCGGCCAGGGTGTCGACGTTCGGCGTCTGGGCGATCTCGTGGACTGAGAGCATGCCCGCGGACGTCTCGATGAACTGTACGTCGGGCCGGGCGAAGCCATAGTAGGGCCAGCCGTGATCATCGCTGATGATCAATACGATGTTGGGACGCTCGACCTCGTTCGCCGAGGCAAGCCCGGCGGAGCCGAGAAGGGCGGCAAGAGCCAGAAGGGCGATTTGCCTCGGGATGATCATCGGTCGCCCTCAGACGGAGCGGGGCGGTAGGCGGGATCAAGGGCCCATTTGCCCAGGACGGCGGGTAGCCGCCACCGCGAAGGCTCGAGCCAGGTCCGGATTTCGGGTTCAAGCGGCCGCGGCGGAGCCGTCGGGCGGCAACGCGGGGTGTTCCTCGACAGTGGACGGGTGATCGAGGTGTGCGGGGGGCTGTGTACGGCCGAGCAGCGCTGAGGGGATGCTTGGGGGCTACTTCCCACGCCCGACCGAATCGCCGCCGTCTGTCACCAATGTTGGCGGACTACACGCCATTTGCCCCGTTTGCCTGGTACCCGTCGGCGGGGATTCTCTCGGCAGGATGCCGACCACGCCCCCGTTGACCGGAGGTGCGGCGGGCGCGTATAGTCCGTGATCCCCCGAACCGAAGGGAGCCCCCCGTGAAGCTCATCCGCCTCGGAATCCTGGTCACATTCAGCCTCACCATCGTCTCCGACGCTTCGGCGACCTGTCCGGCAAGCCCGCAGGCGTGTCTCGGCGGCTTCGCAAGGGGGTCGGTCAAGATCGTCGAGACGAAGCCCGGCAAGGAGAAGCTCAAGATCTCCCTGCAACGGGGGCCCGCACTCGCCGCGGCGGATCTCGGCCAACCGATCGAGCAGATCACGGACTTCGACCTCGGGAACGACCCCCAGTCCCTGAACGACGTTCTCGCGAGCGACAGTCTCGGGAACCTGTACCGGCCCTTCGGGGACACGGTCGTCCAGACGACCCCTCTGGGTGTGTCCACCGAGATCATCGACGCCACGGGAGACGGCCTCGGCAACACGCTCGACAATCCCGTGGCGATCGCCGTGGACGGGGCCGACAACGTGTACGTCGCCGGTCGCGGTTCACACAACGCCTTCCAGGTGACGCCGCTCGGCGTCGTCACCGAGATCATCGACGCCACCGGAGACGGCGGGGGCAACACCCTCTCCTCTCCCCAGCAGATCGCCGTCACCTCAGCCGGCGACGTCTACGTCGCACCTCGGGTCGGGAACATCTTTCACATCACGCCTCTGGGGGTGATCGCCTTCCTGTCCCACACGAGTGGCCTTCCCATCGGCACCATTGAAGCACTCGATGTCGATTCGGTCGGGAACGTGATCGCCGCCGGCCTGGATGAGGTCATTCGGTGGGCTCCTCCCGCAGCGCCGTCCATCATCATCGGGCCGGCCGGCGACGGCGCTGGGAATCTCCTCTCCGTGCCCTTCGGTCTCGCCATCGACCCGAGTGACAACGTCTTCGTAGGTGACGAAGGAATCGGAAACGTATTCCGTGTCGCGCCCGGCGGAGCGATCTCGCTCGTCCTCGGCCCCGACGGCAATGGCCACGGCACCGGTCTCATCGAAGCCCGGGGACTCGACACCGACGCTCAGGGCAATCTCTTCGTCACTGGCTTCGACTTCCATTCTTCCGGTGGCAGCCCGGTCTACGAGAACCGGGTCTACCGGGTCTCGCCGGCCGGGAAGATCAGCGTGTGGATGGAGCAGGACGGAAACGGGACGGTGCCGAACCGTGCGATCCAGGACGTCGAGGCCGCGGTCGACGGGACCGTCTACACGATCTACGGGACGCAGACGGAAAACCTCTACGCGCTCGATCCGCTCCCGCGGGAGATCTGTCTCTACGACGACGTTGGGACGCTCATCGCCGATCTCTCCGTCACCTGCGTGCGACCGGACTGCTATAAGCCAATCGGCATCGGGGGCTACAAGTACAAGGACAAGTTCGCTTCGGAGTCCGGGATCAGCTCGATGCAGGTCGTCGGCGGGGTGGCGGGGAAATCCCGCGTCAAGGTCGTGGCCAAGAACAATGCGGCCAAGGGGCAGACCGACCTGCCGGTGGGATTGGCAACGGCGCTTCTGGGCGCGACGGCTCTCACCGTTCAAGTGGACGCCGAAGGAATGCCGAGCTGCCTCAGTCAGACCTTCACCGACATCCGGCAGCAAACGTCGGAGAAGTTTCTCGCGAAGCCCTGACGGATGGGAGGAAACAGAAAGGCCGCCTGATCGAGTCGCGGATGGGTTCTGAGGACATGCCGGTGCGGGAGAGTCAGCCTCGGCAAACGACCTTCGAGATCCGAAGGCTCTGGATCCTTCGATGGGCCTTCCCGTCCGCGGTGAGCCAACAGCCGCCCGTCAATCGAGCGCAGGCAGCGTACACGGCGTCGTAGCCTGTCACCCTGTGAGCGGCTGCGATCTCGGCCGCAGCGGCCAGGAGTTCGCGCCCATTGCCGATCCGCTGGAAGCCCAGATTTTGCAGCGCATCGAGATGAGCGCGCAAGGCAACGCCGTCCTTGCCCACGAGCCGCGCCAGGACCGATAGCATTTCATTGAAAAACAACTCGGGCACGACGAACCCGGAGGGGTCATCGCGAATCTGGTCCAGGATCTGGACGGCCTCCTCTCCACCGGCTTCATCCGCGACGAACCACTTAATCGCTGGCGGTAGGCGGGATCAAGGGCCCATTTGCCCAGGACGGCGGGTAGCCGCCACCGCGAAGGCTCGAGCCAGGTCCGGATTTCGGGTTCAAGCGGCCGCGGCGGAGCCGTCGGGCGGCATTGAGGACATGATCC
>JAQWRY010000023.1 GCA_029243485.1 Candidatus Binatia bacterium
GGCCGTTTGGATCAGCGCACACGCCCTTCGCACCGACAGGCCACGCGAGGATGCGTAGGCGACCTGTCGGCGACGAACGCGTGCGCTCACCACTTTTTTGCCGAGATCTCCTTCATGACTTCGATCTCGAGATCACGCTCGACGACCAGCTTCTTGAGCCGAGCATTCTCCTGCTCGAGCGAGCGAAGCCGCTTGGTGTCGCTCGCCGTCATCGAACCGAACCGCTTCTTCCAAGCGTAGATCGTCTGCTCGCTGACGCCGTGCTTCTTCGCGACGCCGGCCACCGGGGACCGATCGGTCTCCCGGAGGATCTTCACCATCTGGTCGTCTGTGAATCTGCTCTTGCGCATTCTGCTCTCCGTACTGGTTGCCGGAGAGGCAGATTCTCATGTCTCGGCTGGCACGAAACACTCAGAGCAGGTCACATCGAGAATTCGCTGGACCTCAGTCCAGAAGCACCTTGAAACCGCCCGCGACCATCCGCGGGAGGCCGGGCCGAGCACCGAAAGGCCTTCTCGACACGATGTACTCATTGTCGAAGGCGTTGGCGATCGTGACATACAGGCGCACCCACTCGACCGGGCTCCAGCCCATCGCGAGATCCGCGACGAAGGCCGATGGGATCTTCTCATTCTCCGGGATGGGGCCCTGTCCCGCGACGTCGCGCATCGTGCCAACGTAGCGCATCGACAGAGTCACGTCCCAGTGATCGCCGAGCAATCCGACGTTCGCGGTCACAAGATGCTCTGGGAGGTACGGAAGCTCGTCGCCCTCCTCCACGTCTCCGAATACCGGGCTCGCCGAAGAAAACGTCGAACGGAACTCGGAGTGGGTGTAGGTGTACACGAGTGAAGTCGGGACGTTGAAGGACCAGGCAGTTTCAAAGGCGTGCGCGAGCTGGACCTCGGCGCCGATGACGTCGACCGCCCCGCCGTTGAACTGCTCGTCCACCTCGCTCGGTTCGCAGCCCGTGACTTGCCGGCAGTTCGCGATCAGGTTGCTGTAATCGCTCCAGAAACCGATGACCTCCGCCGAAGACTCCTCCCAGAAGAAGCGCCCTCCGAGCTCGTAGTTGGTGGCTTCCTCGGGATCCGCATTCTCGGCCTGCCCCGGTGCGACGGGGCTGAAGCCACGGTGCACACCGCCGAGCACGCTCCAACTGTCATCGATGAAGTAGACGGCTCCGATGCCGGGGATGACGACGTCCTGTGAGCTGGTCTGGTGTGCGGGCTCCGGCCCTACCTGCTCGTCGAACTTCGTATCGATGAGCTCGGCTCGCACGCCCGCCGTCACAACGAGATCCTCCCACTCGATCTCGTCTTCCACATAGAACGCCCAGGCGGTCGTAGACCCGACGCTGTCGACGATCGTGATCGTGGGGGTGGCCGTGCGTTCGAGGCTGCCGCCGAACATGTCGTACGGATCCTCGGTGTGGTCCCGGTCGATTCGATCATAGTGGATCCGCACCCCGCCGCTCAGCCCGTGGGTCAACGGCCCGGTCTGCACCTCCCCATCGCCCTGCAGCTGAATGCCCTGCGAAACAAATTCTCGATCGTTCGTGCCGATTCGGAGCGTTTCGAGCCGATTACTCGTGTCCTGCTCCCCCTTGAGCACCGCGAGGAACACCGCATTGATCCCCGTCGGGTTGGCGAAGATGTCACGCAGCGTTGGCGCTCCCGGCGCGAAACGGTTCAACTTCGTCCACGCCCTCTTGAAGTCGTGACGGTATGCGGTGAGCTGGAGGTTCAGCTCGTCTCGCCACGTGAGAAGCTGCGTGAATTGGTATTGTTGGCGGTCCCACTCCATTTGACCAAGCTGACTGGACACGTAACGCCGGTAGGGATTCTCCTCGAAGTCTGCGTCCGACAGCCCCAGATACGTCTCGTCAGAACTCTCGTCGGAGTAACCGAGCTTGATTCCGTTGTTGAGGAAGAAGCCGGCCCCCAGATCGAAACCCGCCTCGCCCTTCAGAACGATCTCGTTTCGCTGAAAACCGGTCGGGCCTCCTCCGTCGAGCTCCTTGAACCCGCTGCTCTGAAGGTGCACACCCTCGAGCGACAACCCGAAGTTCTCCCAAGTGCCCCCGGCCCACCCGTGAAACTTGCCATAGCCGTAGCTTCCGTATGCCGCATCAACCGCAACGGTCGGCTCGATCGGGATTCGACGGCTGACGAAGTTGATCGCACCCCCGACCGTCTGCGGACCATACCGAACCGACGCAGGCCCTTTGAAGACCTCGACCGCGACCATACGGGTCATCAACGGAAAGTAGTACGCGGCGGGAGCCGAATACGGGGCCGGCCCGAAGAGAATCCCGTCCTCCATCAGCGTCACCTTGGCACTGCGCTCGGCGCTCACCCCGCGGATACCGATATTCGGCCGCAGCCCGAAGCCGTCCTCCTCGCGGAGATAGACGCCGGGCACCATTCGCAGAATGCTGTGCGGATCATCGTACTCGAACCGTTCGAGGTCCTCCTCCTCGATGACGGTCGCCGAGCCCGCGATCCGCGCGGCGTCGGACTTCTTGCCAACGATGCGGATCTCTTCGATCCGAGTGCGGCTCGGCGTCGGGGCCTCGTCCTGGGCGCGCGCAGACCCCGTGGCCAGCAAGAGCGCGGCCACAGCAAGGATTCCGTGGGGATGAAGAATCATGACGTCGGGGAGCTCAGGACATCCGGTGGACGACCCGCAACGGTGGCTCGTCGTTCCGGGGCAGGATCCAGCCCGCCGGGGCAACCCCGTCGCGGACCCGGGTGAGGTCGGCAGAGGGGTCGATCAGGCGAGCCGCGCGACGGCCGTTCAGGGAGACGAGCGCGTCGACGCGCACCTCCACCGGCCCGAGCCCACGATCCGCAAAGTCCTCGGCGATGTGATGCGCGAGTTGCAAGATCAGATCGGGCTGGCCGGTCATCTCGTTCGCTTGCCGCCACGTCAGGTAGCGCATGGGCCCGACCTGCCACTCGCGACCGGTCTCCGCGTTGCGCACCCGGTAGTCGATGCTCCCGTTCTTCTCGCGAACCATCACCTTCCACGACCAACGCATGCCTTGCTCATGCCAGAGCACGTCACCGCCGTAGGCCAGGAAGCGTAGCGGCAGGAGCGCCTGAAGAGCAACGTAGCCCACGATCGGAACCGCGAGCCAACGTCGTCGAGGCGTCCACCCGACGACGTCCAGGTTCGCCCGCGCGACCGGCCGCGCAGGAGCCGAGGACGCGATTCGCGACAAAAGACGACGAGGCCAATCGGGCGAGAAGAAGATCGTCGCCGCGAGCGGCATCAAAAACGGGAACAGCCCGATGTCGAACAAGAGGTGCGTACCGGTGTGGAAGACCAACACCGCCGCGAAGGCCAACGCTCGTGTCCGGCGCCACGACAGGAACAGCACGATGCTCGAATCGAACAAGAAGCCGGCCCAGCTGACGAGGTACGGAACCCACCCGTTGGTGAACCAAGCTCCGAGTATCGGCAACTCATCGCGCGCCGCCAGCCAGATGCCCAGTGGCTGGGCGTGCAGAAGCCAATCGCCTCCCACCTTGGCGAACCCCGCGTACAAATAAACGACACCGACCTGAAACCGCAGGAGGTACAAGACCCAAGCCGGGACCGTGTCGCGGGCCCGCTCCGGGCGCCTTCGCGCGTCGACCGACCAGGTCCATCCCAGCGGAAGGAACGTGGACAGGAGGAGGAGAAGCGAGACGAGGTAGTAGTGATTTAGGTAGTTCGTGACATCGATCAGCTCGACCCACGAAAACCCGAGGAACAGCAGGACCGCGACGATGCGGAACTGAAGGCCGGCCGCAAAGGCCAGTGCGAGCAGGCAAAGCGTTCCGTAGAGCGCGTACATCACGCCCGCCGGCGGTTCCGGGACCCAGGCGAATCCCCAGTACTTGAAGAAGAAGCTCGGCTCTACGAAGAGGACGCTCACCCAACCTTCCGCGAGAAAGCGCGTCAGCCCCGCGGCGAGCAGCACACCGAAGCCGATTCGGAACGCAGCGAGACTTGCAGCGTCGACCGGCTTGAACAAGGCTGCCCCCCGGAACGGTTCGTTCCGGGAGGCCTCTGGCATCATGCTCTCCATGAGCCCGACGTCAGTCGTTGTCCCCTGCACCCTCTAGCGGGATGGTGAGATTGAGTACCGAGACGAACTCGCTCTTCAGATCGGTAGTGAAGATCTGAATCTGCGTGTGGGCGTCGTTCGCAACTCCTGGGGCAGTCGACAGGGCGTCGCTCAAGCGACCCGGGATCGCCTGCACCGATCCGCGCGCCCGCACGAGCTGGCTGGTCATCCGGTCCGCGAGGACCGTCGCGCCCATGTCGCGCAGGTACCAAGCAAACCCCTGGCCCGCAGTACCTTCGCCGGCGAAGATACCACTCGCTCCATCGAGATTGGCGAGCAGCGCCCTCTTGGATTCACGCGAGAACGGCAGTTCGACATCCTCGGGGCACGCCGGGCTCCCGCACTCGGGACTGATCCCAGCGGGCACCGCAAGCTTCCCATCCTTCAAGTCGGTGTCCATGAAGAAGAAGGCCGCGAAGACCTCGTCGAGAGCCTCCTTGGCAGAGCCGTAAACGGAACCCCCGATACCCGCATTGCGGACGTCGGCAGCGAAATTGCCCCCGGACGGCTCCCAGGCGTCGCGCAGCCGGTTTGCCTGCTGCGAAATGCCCTGCGCGAGCACCAGAGCGTAATCGGCCTGGCGCTGCTGCAGCCCTCCCGCGCCGACCAACGCGCTCCACGTCCCGTCTCGATTGATGTCGACGCGCGGATCGCACTCGTTGCTCTCGCCCGTACGGAAGAGCAGGACCTCAAGCGCATCGAGACCATAGACGTTCACGAGCCCCGACTCGAAAAATTTCGGATTGCGGAAGTCGTCGTCCACGGTCTTCTGATCGACCGCGCAGTAGTTCGTGATCGGCCACGAGTAGATCTCGTCCCGAATCCCCTGCCCTCCCATGAACATGCTCGCGGATCCCGCTGGCCCAAACTGCATGGGCTCCAAGCGCTGGAAGGTCTCCATCGCCGCACTCCACGCAGCCTGCGCCGCCGTGCGCGTCGAATCATTTGGCCCGCGTGCGTGCGCTCCGACCGCGCTGGATAGGGCCTGCGCCTGGCTGGCGAAATCGCGCACCGCAGGGAGCACCAACTCGTCGGCGAATTGCCCCAGCAGTGCATTGCGACTGAACGGCCCGCTCGGGGGCGGCGCGGGAGGATCAACGCCGACCGGGACCTCCTCGACCGCGGGCATGCGCTGACCGGCAGCGAAGGTGCCAATCGACTGGCTGAAGAGGCCGAAGACGTTGCCGCCCTGGGCGTTTACCGCGAAGAAAACCTTGCCGCTGCTGCCCTCGATCGCGGCGCCGCCCGAGGCACTCTGTAGGTCACTGAAGAGAACTCCGTCAATCGAGATCGAGTTCTCAGCGATCCGCACCCCCGCGTTGTCGAAAAACGTCACGGCGGCCTGCGTCGAGACCGGTGCGATCGAGAACGCGCCATCGTATCGGTCTGCAAACGCTGCGATCAGAATCCGGTTGCCGTCGTTGGCGGGCGGCGCCAGCGTCGCCGGGTCGAAGTAGACCGGGATGTTCAGGATGCCCGGATCGAACCGCTCATAGACCACGCTCACGCCATCGACCTGCGTACCCGGCGCCGCCGGGGCGCCGGAGCCCGCACCCACCGCCGAACGAGCAAAGGGGTTCTGGCCAAAACCAGAGGAAAGCTGCAGGTTGGCGAACGTAAAGCCGCCGACGATCGGCTGCGAAGGCACGACCGGCGTGAGATCGTCGGAGCTGACCACCGGCGTCACGACCGCGAGCCCCGCCGTACCGGCCGCTCCACCTCCTCCGAACGCCGACGGGTCGATCACGGTGTTGGCCGCTCCCGCCAGCGACAGGGTCGCACCCGCGACCTCCGTCGTGAGGTCCCCCGAGTAGAGCGCGACGTCGATAGTCATGCTGTCGTCCGAAACGTTCGCAACACTAAGAAAGCTCGTACGGTCCGTTCGAGCGTCATAGAAAAAGATCAGCTGGTCGCCGCTCACGCTCGGGGTTCCCAACGTCGGCTGGCCGACTGCGGGAGTAGCGCCCAGCGTCAGCAAGGACGCCAGGGCGCATAAGGGAATGATTCGATTCACTTGTAATTCCTCCAGTCGATCTCACCACCCGGTGAGGTTCGAGCCCCCAAAGCCGTACGCGCTGCCCATGAGGTCACGGGCGGCGATCAGATCCTCTCGGTACTCACCCAGGTCTTCGTCTCCCGATAGCACCGGAGCATCCCGCATCAGGTCGTGGAGCGTGCCAAAGTCTGCGTCGCTCAGCCGACTGCGCGGATTGAACTGAAGACCGAGTCCGAAGCCCTTCATTTCGGACCACACCTTGGCGTGCTCGGACAGGCTGTACTCCGCGGTACCAATCGTATCCATGACGCCCAACGTGTCATTGACGTAGTGCACCACCGTCGCGGCGATGGCATTTTCCCACGCGAGCACGGCTTGGCCGCGCGACGCGACGAGGTCGGCCATTTGGTCGTCGGACAGAGGGCCAGCCGCCGCATCGATGATCGCGCGACCGCGAAGGAACCCGTCCATCGCATCCTTGCTGAAGTCGGTCGGGTCGTCGTCCGCGCTCCCACGGTCTCGCTTCGAAGCATTCACCGATGCGTGAAAGTTGATCTCGGACCGCAGATCGATCGAGCCGTCCCCGTTCGTGTCATGGTAGCCCGACGCGTACGCGGGGCGGCCGTCTTTTCCGGACGCCTCGTCATCGCTGTACTCGGCGTAGTCACGGGCGGAGCCAAAATAGCCGAAGCCCTCGTCCCAAATGTGCTCGAGCGACGTGTACGAGGCCGTATCGCTCCCGCGCTCCACGTTTTGGCTGTTGATCCCGTGGTTCTCGAGGTCGTTGTCGAGGTAGTCGTCGGTACCCTGGGAGTAATTCACCGCCATCAGCAGGAACTTCTCGATGAGCTGTTTCAGATCCAAGCCCTCGGGCGTGACGTACACCTCGGGGATCGGCTCGCCGTTCGGGTCCAGCCCCGTATCGCCATTGACCCGAGCGACGGCGCGCTCGTCGAGCATGTCGAAGAACGCGCGGACGAGGCGCTCGGGCGAATCCCCCCCGGGACCTCTCCAGCCCTGAAAAGCGGAAGACCAGTCCTCGTGCTGGCCCTTCTCGTCGTTGCCGGCGATCTTCGACACGAGGTCCTTGTTGGTCGAGATGTCACCGTATGTGGACTGGAGAAGAGGCGGCGTGGTCGAGACCGCGATGAAGTCACCGCTCGACGTATCGCTGTCGAACTCGAAGTAGTAATTCAGCGACGCCGAGACGTCGCCCTCGGCCGGCGTGAACGCACCCGAGTCGATGTCCTGGGTCAGACTCGAGATGAACGAGGCCATGTCCTTGATCAGAATCTGGCGGTGGGTCTGGCCGCTGTACGAGACCGAGCTCTCGCCCGCGTCGAAGCGGCTTTCAAAACTGTAGACCCGGGGGACCTCGACCGACGGGTCCACGGGAGGCGGGTCCACGGGAGGCGGGTCAACCGGGCTGCTCCCGCCCGCCGTACCGCTGGTGCCACAACCCCCCAGGCTGATCGCCATCGCCAGCGCAATCGCGCCCATGACCGACCTGAGTCTCTCGAAAGATGTACATCTCATGCCGCCGACTCCTTGGTTCCTCTTCCTGGCCCTCAATTGGGGCGCTCGGAGCCTCAACTTGTTCTGAAATTGAAACTCATTTTCATTTGGAGAATACGGGAACTACCCACGGCGAAACTTGAAGTCAAGGCAGCCGGAGGACACGAGGCCCCGCCCTCCCGACCTCGGCATCGCGGCGCGAATCCCGGGCTCCCGGGCCGCCGCCAAGGTGAAACTCCGCAGGGACGACGCCGCCCAGCAGCCATCCCCCGGAAGCTGCAGAGGCACGAGTACGGATTGGAAGACGACAGCCCGGGAAGCTCGTCACCTTCACCGAAGACGACCCAAGCCTTCGGGTGCTTCTCGACCTCTCCGAACGGATCGCCCTCCATCCAAATTTCGAGATCGGGCTTCTCGGCTTCGCCTTCCATCCAGGATTCCCGGAGGCGCCGTGGATCTACCTCTCGATGACGGCCCACCCGGAGAGCGAGGGCATGATCGCCGCCCGGCGGCTACGACGCGGCCGCCTGGACCCCAAAACTGGACCTCGCTCCAGGCTTCGCGGTGGCGGCTACCCGGCGACCTGGGCAAATAGGCCGTTCGTGCTTCCTATCGTCGCCTTTAATTCGTCTACCGTCACAGGCTCCTTGGTCGCCGTCGGTGGGCGGGTGCGAAGCGGATTCATGAACCGATGACGCTCGCGCGAGTGCGGATAGGACAGAGGACCGCCCCGATGTTTTCGTCTCTGCTCAGGGACAGACGGTCATGGAACGTAGCCCAAAACCTGTAGGCGTTTGAGCGTCTCTCGGTTCATAGGCCGGACGGCTTCGGCCTCGCCTTCGAAGTCAATTTTGCCCCGTAGTTTCCCGAGTTTTTCGACTAGATGAGCTTCGTCGACGCGACGCGGTGAGCGTTCTTTTCGGTCCGTAGCCAGGTTGAACTCGGCAATCGCCCCGTCTTGCCGAAGAACCACCTTGGAATCGCCGTTGATGACCGCGAGCCGGTCGATGGGGTCGAGGGAGTCGTTCAGCTTAGCGCCGAATGCGCCGGGCTTTGCCCGATGGAGTTCAGCGAGAATCGTCTCTGGAGCTAGCTCCTCGCCACGAAGTGATCCGGCCAGACTGCGTCCACGAAACGAGGCGGGAAGTTCGATGCCCGCAAGGTCGAGAATGGTCGGGGCTACGTCGATCAAGGAAACGGGTACGTCGATCGATCCGGATTTCGGGCGAGGGTTGCGAATCAGAAGCGGTACATGAATCAGTTCCTCTACCAATGTGCCCCCATGCGTGTAGCGGCCATCCTCGCCGAGAAGCTCTCCGTGGTCGGAGGTGAAGACCACCCACGTCTCACCAAGGTCGAGGGCCTCGAGGCCCGAAAGCAGTGATTGGATTACTTGATCGAGATGATGCACTTCCAGGTCGTAGAGTTCATGAATAAGTAGCTTTTCCTTTTCGCTAAATTTCCAGCTTCCCCCATAGAGCCGCTTCGTTAAAGTTTCAGGATCTTCTGGGCACGTTGTGTTGTCTTCGGTCAGGCAAAGGTAGGGGAGATGGGGCTCCATGTAATGCACATACAAGAAGAACGGGTTCTCCCTTTTTTCCTCCACTTCCTGCCGCCGCAAGGAGCCCAGCCATCCAAGGGCCCGATTCGTTAGTTCCATGCCGTCCGACTCGGGATAGATCATGTACTCGTAGGTTCCGAAGCGTTTTTCAAAGCCGCTAGCTTCGTCGAGAAGTGGATTAGATACGAAGCCCGCAGTTTCGTACCCTGCCGCGCTCAGCTGCTCGACCAGGGTGACTTGATCTTTGCGAAGCGCTGAGCCGAACACGACCATTCGATGCTCGAAGCCTAGCTGGGAGAGAAACAGCGAGGCGACGGACGGAATAGTCCAGGACGCGGTCGCGTAGGCACGTTCGAACGAAGTGGACTCTCCGGCGAGTTGGTCGATCGCGGGGGATTCAGCCTTTTCGTACCCTGCGTAGTGCAGTCGATCACTGCGGAGTGTATCAACGACGATCAAGACGAAGCTCGGCGGAGATGCAGTCGTTTTCTCGGGATTGCTGACGCAGGCGCATGACCAAAGCGCGAACAGAGATGCCGCCGCGATTGATTTCAGAGAAAGTTCGCGACGACGCACGGGGGAACCTTAGCATAAAGTTCGGCGACAGCATCTCGCACAGGGATGCCGGGCGTCAGTGAGATCCGTGCGGCGATAGAGGTGGCCGAAGGACTCCTTGCACTGGAATAACACGACCAAGACGACACCCTCGCGGAACCTCCCCACACCCGAGAGTCCGCCGAACAGTGGGCCCAGAAGTCCTTGGGCCTTCGAAAGACGTGCCTGAGCATAAGCGGATTTATTTCCCTGGAAAGATGATGAAACATCTCTTCCCCTCAGAACTTGTCCGGTCCTAGCTCACCTCCTTGGGCCTGGTCCTGATCCCCGCAAGCCTCTGCGCAAACAGCCTCGGAAAATGGTGGGAATGGTCGTTCGACAGTCTGCCACCCGATCCGTTTCAGTGCTTCATCGAAATGGGCTTGGACCACGATCAGGCACGCGAGCGGGCCGTGCGCGCCGCCCGCGACCACCTCCGCTACCTAAACCGACGGTACGGGACTCCACAAGGCGGAGGTGAATACTGCACGCCTCTGACTCGCACCGCCGAGGTTCTCTCAGAGGTGCGTAATGCGCGGACCTCGCGAAGCGATGTACCTAGAGGCACCGCCGAGGAGACCGCTCGCTTCCTCGTCAGTATGGAGGAGCAGACTCAGCACGGCCAATACTTCGACAGCTACGCGGCCACGACCAACTTCGACAAGTTGCTCCATCTTCTTCGCCTGCTGAACGACGACCACAGCGATCAGCGTCCAGAACACATCCTGCGAACGATCCGAGACGACTATGAGGAGCGCAGGCAAGCCGAGCGACACTTCGCCGAGCGGAGACGGGCTCGGAACGAAAAACGCAAGAACAAGACCTCAAGACGCCCGAGTGATGCGACGCCGCCCATGGAAACGCCGCCCTAAGGGAAACCCTGGATATGCCCCACCTGCAGTACCGCTTTGGCCAAGTCGATGGATCGCCGCAATATCTGGACGTGCACAAACTGCGACACCCCTCAGACGATCGCCAAGGATGACTCAGACTGGCTCTGCGATGAGTGCGGCAGTCGCCTGGCAACCTCCCACACGTCGCAGGAATTGATATGCCCCAAATGTAGGGACCCAGTGGCCATCGCCCGGCCCTTCGGGGCGTGCCCGAACTGCGACAGCCCGGACTTCGCGCATCTCGTGTACGGGTTCGTTGCGCCGGATAAGCGAATGCAACAACAAATCGAAAAGGGCTGGGTCAAACTCGTGGGCTGCGTCGTAACCCACGATCACCCAAAGTGGGCATGCAACGCCTGTTCGTTCCAATGGCGTGAGATGAGACCATCTTCTGGTGGCGCTCGTCCGAGACGAGCCTAGCTTTGCACACTCCACGCAGAGGGCCGAGGGCCGAGGGCGCCCGATCCGTGATCCAGCCTTTTCGGTCTTCCTGGCCGCCCTGCTCACAACCGCTACCGCATGGTCGGTCCCGATCGCAGCGGACCGCTCTACCGCGGGCATCGCTCCGACTCAGATCAACTCTGCCAGCCCGAACCCGGCGTGGGTTGATCGAGGGTGCCGAAGCTGAGCAGACCGGCCATCCCGTGTGACACTATTGAACGAACTGAGGGCACGAGAGCATCCTGAGCCACCGACGTTCCGATCGCGGCACGGATTCTTGCCGTCGTCTCACTGCCGGCTCTGAGCGTCCGCGTCGCCTGTCACTCGCACGAGTGCGCGTGCTCTATCGGGCCATCTTCTTCTTGACATCAGGCTCCATCCGTCCACTCTTGGCGGTCTGCCGGGCAAGAGGATTCAAGTTTCCGAGCGCTCGACCACGTGTCGCGCCGGACGCCTACACGGGCAACCTCTCCTCACCTGCACTCGGCGGATCGACGACGCCGTGCCGGCGTCAATGGAAGGTTCGCGCGAGAGCTGCGCGGGCGCGGAGAGGAACTCGTAGGGCTCCAGAAGCGAGGAACAGGATGGGAGAAGGCTCCCTCCTGGCTGAAGCGGGAGATTCATCAGGTCGTGCAACGAGCCAACGAGCTTCACCTCGCGACCGCTCGGCTATCCGCGTGGGAAGTGATGAGGCAGACGCAATAGGAGCCCGGCGGCAACGAGGGGACGGTTGATGTGAGGTTCGCATGGCGCGCATTGCTCGTCGGTCGAGGTTGCCCCAACTACGGTGTGCGCTCGCCGGTGGACGGAGGTAGGGGAGCGGCGGGCCCTTCGGACGGGTGCCGAGCGGCCCCGCCTGCCTTGAGCAGCAGGACGGGCCGTTCGATCAGCAGAGGCGTCGCCGTGGGGACACGCGAACGCCTCGAAGCGCCCGGATACGTCGAGTGAGGCTTGCGGCTGGTTGCCAGGGCTGGGGCTGACGGCTGGAACGCCGGCGAGGCGCCGTCGTGTCGTATCAGCGTTACTCGACGTAGCCGAGTTGGCGAAGCCGGTCCTCGTCACTCGCCGAGAGTCCTCTGGGCTGGACGTCTGCCGCAGAGAGCTCGGTCTCAAGCTGGTCGATGCGATTCTGATGCTTGGCGACGATCGCGGGGTGCGCCGCCGCAACGTCGTTCGTCTCTCCCGGATCGGCCGACAGATCGAAGAGCGAGATTGATCGCCCATCGCGCGGTCGGGTGCTCTTCCAACGACCGGAGCGATAGGTCTGATAGGCGAGCTCGCTGAGGAATAGCTCTCCTCTTTCCGTGTCCTGTGACGCTGGGAGCTCAGGAGCACCTGCCGCGCGGAGCAGGAGGCCGTACAGATCTTGAGACCGGACGAAAGCGGATGGGTCTTCGACCAGGTTTCCGGATGCGAGGAGCGGCACCTGGAGGAGCGGTTCGAACGATGGGTTCCCGAAGTGCCCTCGACTGCTGGGAAGCGCGTGCGTCTCCCCGAGTGCCTCACCGTGGTCGGAGGTCAGGACGACCATGGCGTCGTCGAGGTAGCCACGCTTCTCGAGATCATCGAGCAGCAGGCCGAAGTCGGCGTCGAAGATCCGGACCGCGTCCGAGTAGGAACGACTCAGGATCTGGTACTCGTGCACGTCGATGTAGTGAACGTAGACGAAGAGAGGACGGTCCTTCGGTTGCGACTCGAGAGCTTTCAGCACCGCCGCGTTTACCGGCCTGGCACTGCGGCGCCGGGCAGATGCCTGCAGTGAACCAGGCCCGTTACGCTTGGATTGCTCCGGTGTCCTCGGGGCGACCTGCACCCATTCATCGAAGCCTTTTTCGTAGCCGCCCGGCTTGTAGAGAAGCTCGTTCGCGATGACCCCTACTGTGCGGTAGCCGAGCTTTCGCATCTCCTCGGCGAGGGTAGAGACCGCTTCGGGAATGCAGTCGTCGCCTTCGCTCGCCGCCAAGCGTGCGAGTCCGCACCAGGTCTGGCCGCTCCAATGCAACTGTTGTCCGCCGGTCCGCTCCAAGCTCGGCGTTCGGCCCGTGAACAGAGCGGCTGTCGACATGGTCGTTTGGTGAAACGATGAGGCCGATTCCGTGAGCACCTGGCCCCGGGTGGCGACGCGGTCGATGTTGGGCGTTCGCGTCTTTGACCCGTACGCGGAGACGTGATCGCGCCGGAGCGTGTCGACGACGATGACGAAGATATTGCCCGGCTTCTCTGGCGGGGCGGCGGGTGGCGACACGCAGCCCATGATCAACGACGATGCCAGCGCACGCATCAACCAGGCACGAAGTTTCATCTCAGGTCCCCGTCATGGGTCCGAGCCTGGCCTCGCGTTTTGCGGTGGCCGTCTTCGCCTCGGCGAGAAGGAATGCGAGCGACGCTCGCGGCTCCAGGACGAGGAGCATTTGGTAGGAAAAGAGGCGCCGGAACGGTCGGATCAGGAGACGGCTGAGTGTGAGTAGTGAGGCGCTGAGCGTCCGGTTCGAGGTCGCGAGGGGGAACGGGGCAGGCACGCCCTCTTCGTGCACGACGCGGAAGCCGTCCTGTTCGAAGAGTCGCCTGAAGGTCGAGAAGGTGAAGAGCCGCGTGTGGGTCAGATCCAGGATGCCCCGTTTGCCGTAGTTGAACTGCCCGGACAGCAGCATGATGCGAGTCAGGAAGAACCCGATGTTGCCGGTGGTGAAGATCAATCTGAGCCCGGGTACGGACGAGGTGGCCCGGTACAGCGCCTGCGCGAACTCTTCGGGAGCGCGAAGGTGTTCGATCACGTCGAGCATGACGACGACGTCATAGCTTCCATAGTCCAGGTCCGGTGGACCAGAATCGAGATCGCAGTGGTGAAACTTGCTGACCTCGACGCCCGGAGCAAGCGGTTCCCGGTCGACCGCGGTCACCGTACAGGCGCGCTCGCGCTCCAGAACCTGCGCGAAGTACCCGCCGGCGCAGCCCAGATCCAGCACCCGGGACCCGCGGGGAACCTGTGCGAGCGCTCGCCGGTGACTGCTGTCGAAGCCGAGCTTTAACTCGTAGTGCGCGTTGCCTCGGTCCTGTGGCGCGCAGTCGAAGCGACGCTCGTAGAACAAGTTCATCTGTTGCATCCGAGCGCGGACCACCGCTCTGAGCGCGTCACGGATGTGCTGCCACGACGGCGTCGCCCCCCGCGACCCGCGGTCGTAGGGAGGTGTGACTTCGACGACGCGCATGCCGCTGAAGAGAAACTGTATGAGGACCTCGGTATCGATGTGTCGACTGCCCGTGTCGAGGGCGAACGGAATGTTGCGGAGCGCCTCCACCCGATAGGCGCGAAGGCCCGCATGCAGGCTCGCCACCCGGCGTCGCACTACCCGGCCGACGAGTCGCGTAGCCCAGCGTTCCCGGCTTCCCGGTGCCGGAGCCATCGAAGCCGCGTCCGCTCTCCCTTCGACTAGAGGGCCCAGCAGGGCTTCGATGTTTGCGGCTCCCAGATCACCTGCGCAGTCGACGACCGCAACGCAATCGAATCGGCGATCGACGGCGTATTGGAAGCCGAGTTTCTGACAGCCTCCGTAGCCACGTGGCACGCTCGACGAGAGGACTTCGAGCGGAAAGGGCAGGACCCCGCTCCGTCGCATGTCGGTCGCTTGCTCGAAGGTGGCATCGTTCGACGCGTCGTCGATGAGCAATGCCTCGACCTGAAACTTCTCGCACAGCGTCGCAGGGACCTGGCCCAGAACATCGGCTAAACTGGCCTGCTCATCGCGTGCGAGGACGAGAAGCAAGAGTCTCGGATGGTCCCCCAGCCTCGGTTGTTCGAAGGACGTCAATTTCGGAGATCTTTCCTGGCTGGTGCGGCTCCGGTCGAGGCCATGCACAGGCCTCGCCACACGGCCCGTAGGGTACTCCAGCCTCCTCTCGCCGCGCAACACGAGGACGCGTCGCGATCACCCAATGATTTGCGCAACCTCATGTCGGAAGCTCCCTGATCAGAAGCGATATTGAGTGAGGGACTGGTAGTGGGCTATCGTAGCAGTCCGGCCTGAGGGGCCGTTTCATCATGCCGAAGAGAGAAGAGCCGCTAGGCCGAAGAGAGATGTTGCGCCGTGGGGTCGCGGTCTCGGTAGGTGCGGTCGCTAGCCGATTCATCGGGGCGGCGCCGACGACCGCGCGGGCTTCGACCGCCGATTCGGCGAAGCCCACTGCAGGCGTCGAGAAGTATCCAGTGCTCGGCCGCACCGGGATCAAGATCTCGGACATCTCACTCGGGTCGGGCGGGACGGCCGATCCGGCGCTGTTCCGCTACGCGTTCAGCCGTGGCATCACGTACTTCGATACCGCCGATGGATACCCACTTGGGGCTCCGGGCCAGGCGGAGAAAGCGATCGGGAAGGCGCTCAAGGGGAAGCGAAACCAGATCACCCTGGCGACCAAGACGATCACCACGCCGAGAGATCGCCGCAAGAAGCTGATGCGGAAGCTCGAGGCGAGCCTTCGCCGACTCCAGACCGACCACGTCGACGTGTACTTCAACCACGCCGTCAACGAAGTCGCCCGGGTCACGAACCCGGAGTGGCTCGAGTTCACGGCGCGAGCAAAGCAACAGGGGAAGATCCGCTTCTCCGGGATGTCGGGGCACGGTGGGAACCTCGCCGAGTGCCTCGACGTCGGGCTGGATCAGGATCTGTTCGATGTGATCCTCGTTGCATACAACTTCGGGCAGGATCCGAGTTTCTACGAGCGCTTTACGAAGCCGCTCGACATGATCGCGACACAGCCGGAGCTTCCCCGCATCCTCGAGAAAGCCAAGAAGAAGAACGTCGGCGTCGTCGTGATGAAGACATTGATGGGCGCGCGTCTGAACGACATGCGTCGCTACGAACGGGACGATGGCACCTTCGCGCAGGCCGCGTTTCGCTGGGTCCTCTCGGATCCGAACGTAGACGGACTCATCGTGTCGATGAACGACCGGAAGCAGGTCGACGAGTACCTCGCTGCTTCGGGACAAGGAGGCGTTCGCACGAGCGATCTCCAACTCCTCGACCGCTACGTGCTTCTCAATGGGGGGTCGTACTGCCGGTTCGGGTGCAGCGACTGCGAGTCCAGCTGCCCGCACGACGTTCCCATTTCCGAGGTTCTCCGAAGCCGAATGTACGCCGCCGACTACGGCGATCTGCGGAAGGGCAAGGCAGTTTACGCGGAGCTCGGAGAGGGGGCCTCGGCGTGCCTTGGCTGTGCCACCGAGAGCTGTCGGTCCGCGTGTGGCTACGGCCTCCCCGTCCCCTCGATGACGCGATCGACGGTCGGCCTTCTCACCCTGGTTTGAAGCGACCGAGCGTTCTCGCCATGTCGGCCTCGCGACTAGCAGTCCTGCTTCTGTTGGTCCCGCTCACGGCGGGCTGCGAACGCGCCGAGCGCGTTTCCTACGGCGTCGAGGAGGGACAGTGGCGCAGCTACGGTGCCGATCCGGCCAACACGAAGTACTCGCCGCTCGATCAAATCGACGCCGGCAACTTTGGTGATCTGGAGGTCGTCTGGACGGCCGACTCTCCGGACGTCGCTTGGCGCGCAGCGGGCCGTCGGAGGAAGAAGACGCGTGAGTTCAACGTCGCGAACTCCGCCAGAATTCTGGAGTTCCAGGCGACCTCCCTGATGGTGGACGGGACGCTCTACGCCATTTCTGCCGTTGGCCAGATCTTCGCCGTAGACGCGAATTCCGGAGCTCTCCGCTGGGTGCACGATCCGGTGAGCTACCAGGCCGCCGAGTCTCCCATGGACTACATCTTTCCAAAGCACCGCGGGGTCGCGTATTGGCGCTCTGGCGACGACGAGCGCATCCTGGTGCCGACGATCGACTCGTATCTGCTGGCCCTCGACGCAGAGACCGGCCAACCGATTTCAGCGTTCGGCGAGGAGGGGCGGATCGATCTGACACGTGGGCTGCGTGGGCCCGAGATCCGACGTCTGAAAGACTATTTCCAATCTTCTCCTCCGGTGATCGTGGGTGACACCGTCGTCGTCGGGAGCAGCGTCACCGACCGCCCGAAGCACAAGCACGGAACCCCGGGTGACGTTCGTGGCTACGACGTCGAAAGCGGCAAGCAGAAATGGGCGTTTCATGTCGTCCCGAGCGAAGGAGAGTTCGGGACGGAAACCTGGGAGGGGAAATCCTGGGAGTACTCCGGCGGCGCGAACGTCTGGGGCCCGATGAGCGCCGATCCGGAGATTGGCTACGTCTACGTCGCGACCTCGGCTGCCACCAACGACTATTACGGAGGCCACCGCAAGGGAGATAATCTATTCGCCGGTAGTCTGCTTTGCCTCGACGCCGAGACCGGTGAGCGGATCTGGCACCAGCAGCTGGTCCGCCACGACCTCTGGGACTACGACCTCGCCGCCGCCCCGAACCTGGTGGATCTCGAGATCGATGGAACGCTCGTGAAGGCGGTAGCGCAGGTGAGCAAGCAAGGCTTCGTCTTCGTGTTCGACCGGATCACCGGCGAGTCTATCTGGCCGATCCGCGAGCAACCCGCGCCGGCGTCGGACGTTCCCGGCGAGCAGGTCGCGGCGACGCAGCGCGTGCCCTCCAAGCCGCCCCCGTTCGAACGCCAGGGGACGTACGAAGACGGGCTCATCGATTTCACGCCGGAGCTCAGGGCCGAGGCGCTGGAGGTTTTTCGCAAGTACCGCACCGGGCCGATCTTCACGCCTCCATCTCTCGCCGGCTCGCTGGTTCTGCCCGGCCCCCCTGGCGGGACGAACTGGCAGGGGGCCGCTTTCGATCCGGAGACCGCGACACTGTTCGTTCCGTCGATTACGTACGCGCAGGTCGTGTCGGTGAAGAAGGGGAAGAAGAAGGACACCGATTTCGATTACGTCACGGACTTGAGCGCGACCCAATGGATCGCGGGTCCGCCCGGTCCACAGGAGGCTCTCCCCCTCTTCAAGCCGCCCTACTCACGGATCACCGCTTACGATCTGCGCCGCGGTGAGATTCTGTGGCAGGAAGCGAATGGCGAAGGTCCGCGCGATCATCCGCGGCTCGCCGGACTGGACCTGCCGCGTCTCGGCTCCGGTGCGCACGCATGTGTTCTCGCCACGCGCACGCTCCTGCTGTCGGCCGACCGCAGCTCCATCTGGATGGGGGGAATGGGGGAGCCCGTTCTACGCGCCTATCGCAAGGATACGGGCGCTCTCGTGGGTGAGATCGATCTCCCGGCGCGAGTGCGGGGCTGCCCGACGACCTATGTCAGCGATGGGAGACAGTTCATCGTTCTGCCGATCGGCGACGAGGACGTTACTCCCCGGCTGTTGGCGCTGTCGCTCCCGCAGGCTGGTCTCCGGAACCAGCCGGAAGAGTGAGCGCCAGAAGCGAAGGATCCCGCTCGTCGCTCCCGGTCGACATGACCACGTACTGCTTGCCGTCGTGCAGGTAGGTCAGCGGGCAGCCGCGTGCTGTTGCGGGAAGTTCTACCTCTCCGAGCAACGCACCCGAGCTCTTGTCGTAGGCCCGAAGGAACGGCTCTCCCAAACTGGGCATCCAGGACCAGGCGCGGTCGACCGACAAGAGGAGCTTCGACGTCACCAGGACACATGCATGCGCCCCCGAGCCGAGCCGCGGCAGGTCGAGGTGGGCGAGTAGGGGGTGGTTTCTCGGACCGTTGCCGTTGGGGACCTGCCAGCGCGTCTCTCCGCGATCGAGATCGACGGCGGTAATGCGTGAGTACGGCGGCTTGAACAGAGGTAGCGAACCGGCCGTCCAGCCCGGCCCGGTCGCCCAGGGAGTCGACACGGACTCGGTCGCGAAGTCGAACGTGGTTTCTGCAGCCTTGCCCTTCTGTATCCGGACGACCTGACCATGCGTGATCGAAGGAACGTAGAGCGTTCGCGTTTCCGGATCGAAGCCTGCCCCTTGCCAACTCGTGCCGCCCGGCGGACCCGGGACCACCAGCGTTCCCTTGCGGGAAGGAGGCGTGAACAGCGGACCCGTTCGGAAGCGGCGGAAGACATCCAGGGCTTTGGCCCGAAGCGCGGGCGTGAAGTCCATCAGGTCCTTTTCGAAGGAGCCCTGAAGTTCGAACGCAGGCGGCTTGGTCGGGAAGCGCTGGGTCGCGGCGGCAGGCTCGCCGGGCACGTGCGACCGTGGAACCTCGCGATCTTCGATGGGCCACAACGGCTCACCCGTCTTGCGATCGAACACGAAGGTGAACCCCTGTTTCGTCGCTAGCGCCACCGCCTCGACGTGCCTTCCGTCGACTTGGAGGTCGACGAGGTTGGGCGCCGCCGCGAGGTCGTAGTCCCACAGGTCGTGGCGGATCAGCTGCTGGTGCCAGATCCGCTCCCCGTTTTCTCCGTCCAGGCAGAGCAGCGTGTCCGAGAACAAGTTGTCGCCCGGCCGATGGCCACCGTAGTGGTCGTTGGTCGGCGATGAAGTGGCGACGTAGACGTAGCCGAGCGCCGGATCGACGCTCATCGCACCCCAGGCGTTCGACCCACCGCCGTCCTTCCACGATCCGTTCTCCCAGGTCTCGTGGCCGACCTCGTCCGCTTCGGGAACTACATGGAAAACCCACTTCAGCCGGCCCGAGAGCGCGTCGAAGCCGCGAATGTCGCCTGGCAGCCCCGGCAACGTCTTCGGCCGATCGGTGACGCTTCCACCCACCACCACCGTATCGTCAACGACCGCGGCCGGCGAGGACTGGAAGTAGTCGGTGCCGCGATGCAGACCCGTGCGACGAAGACTCTCGAGCAGGTCCACGCGCCCTCCGCTCCCGAAGGACTCGACGGGACGGCCGGTCTTCGCATCGAGGGCGAGGAGATACGCGTCGATCGTCGGCATGAAAATGCGCTCGTCGTCGCCATGCTTCCAGTAGCTCAGGCCTCGATGCTTCGGGAATATGAAGTTCATCGGGCTTTTTGCCGAGCGATAGCTCTGGGGGTCGTGAACCCAGATCTCCTCGCCGGTGCCGGCATCGAGTGCGAAGACCTGGCCAATCGCTGTGCTGCCGTAGAGTCGCCCGTCCACCATCAGCGGTGTCGCCTGGAATCCGAGGATCCTGGCCGAACGGGCCGGGTTGAACGAGCCGCGCTTCGGCCTGTTCTTCGCGCCCTCGGCTCGCCATCGGACGTCGGGCGAAGTCCACTCCCATGCAGGCTCCAGGCCGGCGAAGTTGGCCGCATTGATCTGGTCGAGGGGCGAGTAGCGGCTGCTCTCCGGATCGCCGGCCCAGCTCCGCCACTGACCGTTCTGCACACCATATTTGGCGCGGGGAGTCTCGCCGGGAGTGTTGCAGGCCCACGAGAACACGAACGTCAGCACGGCGAATCGCAACGCCGTTCGACAGCCGGCGAGATGCACGCGAGGTAGTTGCCTTCTTCGGACTCTCTTCACTGGGGATTCCGCTCCCTGGACGAAGATGCTTGTATTGTCTCGATAGCCACCGGAGCCACCCTTGTTAGCATGACACGTGGCGGTGTCGGAGTCCCTCGAGCCACATGCCACTACGGCACATCCCTCCTCTTCAGGACCAATCTCGGTCGCGCCTCGAGTCGTGGCTGCATGTGGTTCTCCTCGTCGCGCTGAGCACGTATTTCGAAGCTCAGTTCGTGTACGTCGGTGTCAATGCGACGGACGAGGGCTGGATCCTCTACGCCGCCATGAGGCTCTGGGACGGAGGCACGCTCTACGACGACATCTTCTTCGTCTTTCCGCCAGGCCACGTCTTGCCGGCCTGGATCGCTTACGGTTTGGCCGCGCCGGGTCTCGTTCTCTCGCGTTGGATCTACGCAGGCTTCAATGTCGCGCTCTGCGTCGCTCTCTATCTCTTGGGACGGCGCATCACGCGACCCATGTATGCGTTCATCGCGGTCGCGATGGTGGCCGTCTACTCTCCGTACTCTCACGGCGCGCACTTCCTGTTCGGTTACCGCTATCTCGTCTGGAGCATCCTGGCGCTTCTCGCCTTCTCGCAGCGCCTTCGTACCGATGACCATCGTTGGATGATGCTCGCCGGAGCCCTGGCGGGGATCGCGCTCTGCTTCCGGCTGACGCCGGCCTTCTCCGTGAGCGTCGGAATCGGGTTCGGAATTCTCGCGGCAAGCCGGGACTGGCGTCTCTGGCTTCGGGATGGAGCCTGGTACACGGCCGGTTTGCTCCTAGTCGCCGGCCCGGTACTCGCATGGCTCTTCTCCGGTGTCGGACCATTGGTCGTTTGGTCCGAAGCAGTCCAGCGGGCCGTCGAGATGACCAAGCTGCAAGCAGTCGACATGCCTCCGCTGCACTTTCCGTGGGGATGGGAGCGCCAAGAGATTCAAGGGGCTCTGGTGGCAGTCGTCTTTCGCGCCGCTCCCTTGTTTTACGTGAGTTACATCGTCCTTGTGCTGACGATGTGGGCGCGCGATCTCAGGTCAGGGGTTGATTGCCGGCGTCCGCTGCTGATCGCGATCGTCTTCTTTGGCGCAGTCTATTTGGGAAGAGGGTTTGGACGCGCAGACCAGGGGCACCTCGATACGGCAATGCCGCCGGTCCTGCTGCTCCTGGGCCACATGCTCGGGGGGATCGAGAGCCGACTGGCCAAGGCGATGTCTGCACGCGCGGCCACCGCCATCGTGGCAACCGCCGGCGTCGCCCTCCTCGTCGTTTCCGTTGCGGGGCAACGCTCTGACGACTGGATGTTCTCCCCGGCTCCCCCGCGTGTGCCGATCAAGGCGGTCCAGGGCCGGATCAAGCGGTGGATCTACAACAACAAGACCGACCCCGCCGTCGCCATGATCAAGCGCTCGACCCGTGCAACGGACACGATCCTCGACCTCTCGGCTTCTCCGCTGTTTTCCGTTTTGAGCGGGCGCCGGGGCCCGGGGTACGCGGACATCGTGATGCCGGGCACGTTTCGCGACGCGGCGGAGGAGAGTCGGTTCGTCGAACGACTTCGAGCCGACCCGCCCGCCTTCGTCCTGGAGCCCAAGACACCCTTCGACGCTGTCAGCGCCAACGCGCTCGCGCTCACGGCGCCGGAGCTCACCGTCTGGATCGAGGATAACTATGGCCGCGGGCCTGAAACTCCGCACTTCGTCGGCCGCCCCCGTCGCCCGCAGCCACTCTCCGCCCAGAGCGATCTCTCGTCCGATACCGAATAGAAGCGCCGCGAGGATTCGGGCCGGAACTTCTCCGCCAGGTTCCGAAGCCGCCGTCGATCCGAGCGGGTTAGGGTCGCCCCTGGCGGGATGGTTTCTGCGCTCGCGGAACCCAGCCGACGAACGCCCAGCTTCGCTCGCGCACCTGGTAGTTCTCGTTGATCCACGCGGCGAGCAGCGGTGCCGTCTGCGCGAAGCCGCGCTCTTCTCTCCCGTCGAAGGGCTTGGCGGGAGTGAGCACGAAGTCCGGCGGATCTTCGATCATGTGCTCGAGAAAACGCGCTTCCTCGGCTTCGTCGCGAAAGGTGCCGGGCATCACGATGTCCGCGACTCCCGGGCCGCGGCGACCGGTCAACACGTGCAGCATGGGTGACGAGGATAGGTCGAGCACGACATCCCCGGGCTTGGTGGCCTGTTTGATCCAGCGGACCCCGAGATCGACCGAATGTGGAATGAAGGCGTCACGAAACACGCGGTTCCCCGTTTCCGGGATGGGTCGGTGGCCCCCCAGCGTACCTAGGATCCATTGGTCCGATCGTTGCGCGACGGTCCAGCCTGCGAGCAGCAGGATTCCGACGGTGACCGCAATGCCGCTCGCCCAGCGCGTGGGAAGCCATCTGCGTACGCCCTGGTCCAACGAGCCCAGAAGATGCCCCATCAGCAGGAGAATCGGAGGAATCGCTGAGGTCAGGTGACCGCTGCATGCACGGCCGAACGCACGCGTCAGATAGACGGCTGCGAATACCGAAAGCGCAAGCAGGAGAGGATTGCGATAGGCATGGCCGGCGCGAAGGTCTCGCTGCCATCCCCACAGAACCCACGCGAGGTAGCCCCCTGCCACGGCGATCGCGATCCGAAACTCGAGCGCGACGAATGCGCCCTCGATCTGCGCCCGGTCTGACCAGGCCGGAAGGAATAGATCGGGGACGGGCAAGCTCTGTAGTGCGGTCATCTCCACCGGTCGCTGCACGACTTCGCTCCAGAGGACGCTCGGGCCCACGGTCCACGCGTACCACGCGATGACCGGGCCGGAGACGGTCAGGAGCCCCGCCGCATAGCTGCTGCCATCGCGAACCCAGACGCGCCAGTCGCGGGTGCTCGCCAGGATCCCGAGCCCGATTGCGATGCTCACGGCGAAGGTCGGTGTCAGTCGGAAGCAGAGGCCGATCCCGGCGAGAGCGCCGGCCGCGACCAGCCAGCGTGCGTCACCACTGCGCTGTCTACTGTGGAAGGCGAGAAGCGCGAGCACGCTGAAGCCCACGTACCGGTAGGCGAAAAGGTAATGCGATGCGTGCGATGAAGCAGAGTTCAAGGAGAGGAGAAGAGCGCCGATCAGCGCGTACCGCGGCTCCATCAAGCATCGGCCGAGGAGATAGAGGCTGATGCACAACGCCACGTTCAACATCGCGTAGATCCAGCGCGTGACGATCAATCCTGGAGGGTCCAGCGCGTAGCCGATCCACGCCGGCAACGCGTGCAATGGCGGGAAGACGAAGAACACGTCCTCGTAGAGGGTGCCGCCTTCGTGCAGTTGCTTCGCCGTGTAGTAGATCCAGCCTTCGTCCAGGAGGTTGAGGCCCTGGTGGACAAAGAGCGACTCGAACCACGTGCTCACCGCTGTGAGGAGGATCAGGTGCAAAGCAAGCGTGGCTCGATCGCGGTTCGTTTGGGCCTGCTCGGGTCGCCCGCGCTGGGCTCGGTTCTCGTTTGACATCGCGGGGCTATTTCAACCCCGCCGGTCTCTTCGCGACCGGAGGCTTCTCGTGGTCCCAACTGAGGAATCGCTCCGGGCGAAACCGGACCAGTGCACGCTCGCCGGTCCTCTCTCGGCGACGACCCGCGGAACCCCGAGGACGTCAGCGATGGACACGGAATACTCCATTTGACACATCACGGGCGCAGGGAAGTTCTGAACGTGGTCGAGGATGCCCGGATTGTAGTCGGCAAGACGTCCCGCGCCAAACTCCGTGTACTTCTGTTTGCTCCAGACCGCGAAACGGCTGTTTCCTACCGAGCAATGCTGCCGCGCTCCCTTGCTCTATGGCATCAGGTCATTGACGCGAGCAGCTCGGCCCGGCGCCTCTGCCGCTGCGAATGAGGCGAGGGCGCGGCTAAGGATCCGCCGACTCGGACTCCGCGACGACGACGACCCCCTTGCGGTGTTCCAGAAGCTGCGGCGTACTTTAAAGCCAGGTGGCAAATTGCTCCTGACCACGCCGAATACCGTTCGATTGGTAAACTTTGCCTTTATGGTCAATGGGCACAACTTCTTTGACCGCTACAAGGGCAATATCTACGGCCGCCACAATCGCGAATTTACGGTTCCGGAGTTGCGCCAGATTCTGGAACAGAACGGCTTTCGCATCACCGAATGTTAAGGTGCCGTACACCGCGCAGCAGCTCCGGCGGATGCTGGCGAAGGTTGGTGGTGACCCAAACCACCGCGGAGACAATATCTACGCACTGGATGAACGAGTCGACTAGTCGGGGATTGGGACTTTCCTCCGTGACTCTTTGTCCTACGGCGCTTGACCCGAAGGTTCCTTCTGTTTCGGCAGGGGTGGTCCGACCATCGTCCTCAGTCGACGGTAGCCGACATCAAGGGCCTTTTTGCCTCAATCGCCTTGATGTCTGCTACCGTCCGCACGACCGAGAATTCCCTCACGCGCCTTAACCACTTCCTTACCAACCCGTTTGCCTGCTCGACCTGGCCGAGATGGTGAACCCGAACCCGTTGCTGCAGCAACGGGTTCGAAATTGTCAGAACGAGAGGGGGCGGCTACCCAATTCTGTCACCGTGGATTTCGAAAACATTGGCGGCCTCTACCCCACGATGAGATCGCTCAACGGCCTCCCGCCCACCGACTAGGGCTGGCAGCAGACCGAGAGCACCTCTTCGTCTTTCTCGAAGGGGGCATCGGGCGACGACGGGTGCCAAGCTTCGCCCACGACCGCCCGCAGCGCCACCACACAACGCGCTCCGTCCGCGGTTTGGCAAACTTCCGCACAGGTAGCCGGCGCCGTCTGCCCCTGGGTCAATTTGGGCTTGGGCTGGATCACACAGCCCCGCTCTTTTCCGGCTCCGAAGCCAACGAGATTTGCAGGCGATAGCGTCGTGTTGCGACAGCCCGCGCTTGCATCGCGCGCGTAGACAGCACCACGAGGACCCCGGCAGAGAACCATTCGGGAAGGTGCTTCCCGTTTTGCCTTTCGCCCTCCCGGTTTGGCCACGCCTTCCTCACGGGCCTCCGCCGCGCGGGCTATCGGTTCTTGCGCAGGAGCGGGTCCCGCAAAGAGCAAGGTCAGAAAAAGTACGGCAAAGCTACGCACGATCGTATCCATTTTCAGCGTCCTCATCGGGTAGGGCCCAAACTAGTCCGTCTTGAAGAAGACGGCCTTGTTTCCACGGTAGGCTAGGTCCATGCCAGCACCAAGAAAGGCTCGCCGGTCGCGCTCCGGGCGTCAAGTAGCTCTTCGCAAGTGGCATCTTCGAAGGCAGCGACTGAACGTCTCACCGAGTTCTTGTTCGGCGCCACGAGTTGTTCCCGCCCTGGTCGACACTCTAAAAGAGGCCGTCGTCTACGGATTAGTCGACACTCACGAAGAGGTCGTAGTCTACATTTCCGTTTCGGCCGTACTCGTCAATCTTGATCCGGTAGGTGCCCGGAGCCAGCGCCAACGTAAGACGGCTATAGTAGCCAGGTCCACCATCGTCGTTGTATCCCAACTCTGATCCGCTGTTGTTGTAGATCCACAGTTGGGTATCGCCCCAGGGCCCCCCCGGCTGTGCTAGGGTATTTACGGTGACCGTCGTGGTGGAGGTCAGCTCGAAGAAGAAGTAGTCGTCTTCGCTGTTGCCGACGATCGCCCCCCGCAACAAGCCCGGCACCCCCGGGCCGCCGATGAGGAGTGGGTCGGCGGTGGCGGGCGTATTGTTGGGCTCGGTTTCAGTCTGAATCAGCTCGATCTGGCAGGAGTCGTCGCAACCGTCACTGGCGCTCGCATTGGAGTCGTCGCAGGTCTCTTCGACCTCGATCAGGCCGTCTCCGCAGACTGAAGTGCGGGTGCTGCAGTCGGCGCTACAGGAATCACCGTCTTCGGTGTTGCCATCGTCACACGCCTCGGCACCTTCCTGGACTCCATCACCGCAGACCACGGTTTTGCAGACATCCACCCAGTACCGGAAGCCATATTGGGGGCCTATGTTGTCGACGCAGGTCAGCCCGCTTGCGCACTCGGACTGGTATCGGCAATGGCCCATTCCTTCGGTGCAGGGTCCGCATTCAGCGGACCAGCAGTAGGAATAATCTCCGGGACTGAAATTACAGGGCGGGCAAAGTGATCCGCTGGTGCACGTCGCGTCGCATGCGGCGTCGGTCGCTGGTGTCGTGTCGCCGTCATCACAACACTCGCCCGGGCCGACGGCGCCGTCACCGCACACCGCGGTGACCTGCGTGCAGTCGGCGTTGCAATAGTCTCCATCTGCAGTATCGCCGTCATCGCAGGCCTCGCCGGGACCGATGTCCGTATCGCCGCAGACGGCCGTGATGCGTTGGCAATCGCTGCGGCAGTAGTCTTCATCATTGGTGTTTCCGTCGTCGCAGACCTCACCGGGGCCTACCTGGCTGTCACCGCAGACCGCGGTCTCTACTCTACAGTCGGCGCTGCAATAGTCGCCATCTGAAGTATTGCCGTCGTCGCAGGCTTCGTCCGCGCCGGTCTGGCTGTCTCCGCAAATGCTAGTCTCGCGGCGGCAGTCGAAGCTGCAATAGTCGCCATCGTCGGTGTTGCCATCGTCACAGACTTCGTCGTAGCCGACCTCGGTGTTGCCGCACTGGCGTAGCGTGAAATAGCCGGGGAGACAGGCAGCCCCGGCATCGGCTTTGCGCCCCTTGAACTTCTTGCCGTCGCTGCCATCGCCGCTGCCCACCGTGGTGAACTCCGAGCAGTAGCGGTAGCGGCCCAATTCCAGGATGGCGTGGACCGTTCCTTCCGAAACACCAGGCTCGAGATCGTAGTCGAAGGTGCGAATGCCTTTTTTGGCCTTGCAGCTCACCGTCAAGCTCTTGGTGCCGCCGATCTTGACCATGTTGCAGGGGCCCAGCTCGAGGCGCGAGTCGGCGTAGCTGTATCCGCGCTTGCCTACGGTACTCACCGCACTCGACCCGGTGGCAAACCAGTTCTGGCAATAGAGCGGGATAGGCTGGGAGTCGTGGCCCGAGGTGGGGCTCACGAAACGCAGCACCGCTTTGGCGGTGCCTACGGGGTCGCCGTTGCACCGTGGGTCGCCGTCGCCACCGCGCGGCGGCGCCTCGATCGTTTTGGCGAGACTAGCCTTCCATTTCGCCCCATTCTTGTAGGGGTCATCAGGGACTTTGTTCTTCAGGATCAGGGCCTTGCCGGGGATGGGCATTTCGATGGGGTCGGGGAAGGCTACCTGAAATTGCTGAGCGCGGATGTAGTAGTCGGTGTCCTTGTAGGCGACGACGAAGTCGCCGTTGGGCATCGCCGCGATGTCGGACCACGAAGCGTCGAGCTGGGTGTTGACCTGGAAGGCGTCGGTGAGGGGAACGCCGGCATGGTCGAAGCGGCGTGCGAGCACCTGGTCATCGCTCCAGGTGACCACGAAGGAGTCGTCGCTGGCCGCGATTCGCAACGGCGGCTCGCGGTAGGAGCCGGAGACATCGGCGCCAAGTTCAAAGTCGTTGGTCAGGGGGTTTCCGTCGGCGTCAAAGATGCGGCCGGTGCCCTCAGACCGGTCGCTGGCCCACGTGACCATAAAATTTCCATTGGCGGCCTGGGCGACATCGACGACGTAGCCATCCTCGTCTTCCGAGCTTACCCCGAACTCCGGAAGTCGTGGGCGGCCTCGTTTGTCGAAGAGGCCGACGCGAATGCTGCCGCCGGGTTGGTTGCCACAACAGGCGCCTTCATCGCGAAAGGCGACGACGAAGTCTCCGTCGGGCCCGCCGGCCCCGGCGAGGTCGCCGTATTGGCCCTGGTAGTACATGGATGTCTCGTTGATGCGGAAGCTGCCGCCTTTGGTCTGACCGATTTTGACGGTGAGGCGCCCGAAGACGCCTTCGTCTATGCCGAAACTTCCGTTGCCGTAGTCGTAATAGTCGTAGCCCTCCCAGAGGACGACGAATTCACCGGTCGGAAGCGAGACGATTTCGGGGTTCGAGTTCTGATCTTCGTCCGGTCGAATCTGGTTCGTGTTCGTTTGGCTGGGGTCGTTGATCTTGAACACAGCGGGTGCGACGTCGCCATTCTCAAGATTGCGTCGGGTGAATAGGCAGGTCGTATCGTAACAGGGCCGATACCCCGTGTAGCTATAAGTTTTGTCGTAGGCGGTGTAGGCGACCACGAAGTTGCCCACCGGGTCGGCGGCGACCGAGATGTCGCCCGTCGAGGTCGAGGTCCGGAGTAGACGTAGTCGGCTTCGCGGCTGATCTGGAATTGTTGGTCCAGCGAGCCCCCATCGGCAAAGAAGCGGCGCCCCTGAACGGTGTCATCCGCTTCCCAGACGACGAGAAAATTTCCGAACGGGTCAGCCGCAATCCGCGGCCCCTCGTAGTCGGGGTAGTCGGTCGACACGAGAATCTCAGGGCCGGCCTTGATGGGTTCCGTGGCAGAAGCCGTCGTGGCAAAGCCCCCAAAAAAACAAGGCGAAAAGGCCCGCGATTGTCATCTGAGTTGATCGTCTCACCACCGCTCTTCCTCTCAATCAACCGAATTCCGTCCCGCAATATTTTCCCTTATTTTAGATTTCTGGTCTTCAGTCAATGACAATTCTTCGAGGGACAGTAGTTCGAAGAAATGATCCGTCGGACGACCCAACGCGAAGACGTCAACTCTCCGGGGCATGCCGGCCGGAGAGTTGACTCCCTCGGTCGTCCAGTTCTAGCTCCTTGCGCGGACATGCCTCGGATACGGATCGCTTTTGGGCCGGCAGGAGGTTTTGGCTGGACCCATGCGGACCTGGCCTGATACCGGATCGCAATGCGCAAAGGAAGATCGTGGGTATTATTGCTGCTCTGGCCAATGTTGCTCGGAGCCAGTTCGGGCGGCGCGAGCCCGGGCCGCGTTGTTGTTCTCGGAATCGATGGTCTAGATCCCGACGTGATCGCTTTGCTTTCGTCCGAAGGAAAACTGCCGAATCTTACAAAGCTGGCACGCGACGGTTCGTTCGGGCGGCTGAAAAGCAGTCGACCAATTTTGAGCCCGATCATATGGACCACGATTGCGACGGGTAAGAACCCGATCGAACACGGTATCGGAGACTTCACTGCAATCAACGAGAAGTCCGGCGAGCGGCTGCCGGTAACCAGCCAGATGAGGAAGGTAAAGGCGCTCTGGAATGTCTTGAGCGCGGCGGGAAAATCGGCGGCGGTTGTCGGGTGGTGGGCTACCTGGCCGGCGGAATCCATCAATGGAGTTTTGGTCAGTGACCACACTTGCTACCATTTTCTTTTCGAATCCGGAGAGACCGGTGCCAAACAAGGCGAAGTTATAGGGCTCATTCATCCGCCGGAGCGTGCCGATGAGATTCGTGCGTTGGTTCGTCGGCCGGGGAGTGTTCAGCGCAGCGAAATCGAATCCTTCGTCTCGATCTCACCCGATGAGTTCGACCGCCCCTTCGACTTCAATGACGACCTGAGTCACTTCAAATGGGCTTGGGCGACGGCGGAGAGCTATCGTAAGATTGGGCTCGAGATCTGGAAGCAGGACAAACCCGATCTTCTGATGGTCTACATCGAGGGCGTCGACTCGAGCTCTCATCTCTTTGGGCATCTTTTCCGGGGTTCGGGGTTCGGTGGTGAGATCGCCGAGCAGCATCGACGCTTCGGTAAGACGGTGGAAGCGATGTACGAGTATGCCGACAGTATCGTAGGCCAGTACCTGCAAGGTTTGGGCCGTGAGGACACGTTGGTCGTGCTCTCGGACCACGGGTTCGAGTTGGGCGCTCTTCCGCTGGACCCGAGCAAGACCAGGGATATGCGGCGGGTCAGTGCGGCGAGCCACCGTATCGAAGGTGTGCTCTACCTGTATGGCAGGGACATCGTGCCGGGAAGCAAGATTGAGGATGCGACCCTGATCGACATTGCGCCCACGATCCTCGCACTCGAGGGTATCGCGCCGGCCAAGGACATGCCGGGTCGCGTACTGGGCGAGGCGCTGCGTACACCCGTTCCCGAGCGCACCGTGGAGACCTTCGAGGCATCAAGTGAAGAAGCGGGGAGCAAAATGAGACAGGATGCTTCGGTCGACCCCGCGATCCTCGCGCGACTCGAAGCTTTGGGTTACCTCGAAGCTCAGTCGCCTCGTAGTGGCAAGAACCTCGGGGCCGTTTCGTTTGAGGCCGGTGATTTCGAAGGTGCGGTCCTTACCTACCGGGAGCATTTGAAGAGCAACCCGAACGATGCGGGAGTGCATACCAGCCTTGCCGGGGTCCTCGGTTCCCTCGAGCGTTACGACGAGGCACTTTTTCATCTCGGCGAAGCTCTGCGCTTCAACCCTCTCAACTCAGCCGCGTATCACAATCGGGCGGTGATCCATGAACGTCAAGGTGATCGCGAGAAAGCGATTTCGGATTATCGCAAGGCGATGCGGTATGGCTCGGGCTATGCGCCCTCCCGCAAAGCATTGGTTCGCTTGACTGGCACTGCCCAAGCCGAAGAAATGCGCACCGAAGACGAGAAAGCCGCGGCTCGATTGGCCCATCAGGCCAGTGTATCCGCGCGCAAGGGGCGGTACGACGAAGCGATGGCGCTAATCGATCGGGCCGAGAAAATCGCGCCCGACTTCGCGTTGGTTCATCAATATCGAGCGAACGTCGCGTTTCTTAAGGGTGATCCTGAAGTCGCGCAGGCGTCGCTCGAACGCGCCGTGATGCTCGAACCAGAAAATCCGCTTTTCCAACGGAACTTGAAGGCGGTCAAGTCGGGCTCGCAGAGCCCTGCGGTCCAAGAGTCCGCGCCCGAATCTTGAGGGCACACAATCTGGATGAACCCGGTTCGGGCGAGTGAGGGCCAAGCCAATCGAAGGGAAACGGCAGCTTATCCCTAGGCTGCCTTCTTCCCCTTACTGCCGTCGGAGCTATTGGAACCATCGAGGAGTTTCTGAGAGAGAACGATGCCTGGCCGCGCGACGACTCTCGCGAAGGGTTTTTGTACACCAACAATCATCATGGATTCCTGAAACGGAGGAAGAACGTGCGACCCGGCGTTGCCGTTCTGATTCCGGGGAGTGGCTCTCGAAAATACTCTCCCGAGTGCGGAAGAGCGAAGGGCGACGGGATACCCCATGAAGACTAATTAGTAATTCATCCTTGCCCAATGCATTCGTGGAGCCACACGAGACGTATCGAGGTAAGGAGCCTGGCGAGGGACTCAACCTCATATCGAGTGACAGACTAGGGAACAGGGTCACTAGTTTTGAGAATCACAGTCGAATAGAAAAGAGAATATAGGTTTATTCACTATTGTTAGTGCGATTTGATCGCCGACAGAATCGCAGGCTATTGATTCCCCACCGCGTGGCGGGGACGCACGGGCCGCTAACCCCCAACTGCCCCGCAAAGGGGTAACCATCTATAAACTGGCCCCGAAAGAGCGCGAGCTGTGCAATAGCTTCTACCATTTCTTTGCGATGAGGGCGCAGGGAGTGATGGTGAGCAAGTGGTTTGGAATTCACGCCTCGCAACATCCCTTCGATCTCTGGGTGAGACAGGAAATCATGTCAGAGACGAAACCCAATCTCGTTGTCGAAGCGGGGACCTTTCGTGGTGGTAGCTCGATCATTTGAGCCATGATGCTTGAGCATAGCAACCCTTCGGGCCCTGTGGTTACGATTGATGTTGAAGACAGCCGAGATACCAGGGCCAAGGAGATGCCAATCTACAAGCGCAAGGTGGAGTTTCCTCACGGCAGTTCGACGGCGCCCGCTATCATGGTTTTGTGGCAGCAGGGTCCGCCGACTCGGACTCCGCGACGACGACAACGACCGAGACGACGACTCCATGAGGCAGAAAAGGCGCACGCCAACGGCCGGTAAGGCGCCGTTAGGTCGGCGTGGAGCCAAAAAGGGGCTTCATGTCGGCTATCCGCTCACACCAGAGAGGGCTTGCCAGTTGGTCTGCAGATCATCGGCCCCCCTTGAGGACCGCACCACCATCGCTTTCGCCCGCGCCCTCACGGCAATCACGAGAGGTTTTGAACCGCCACCTCCGGCATGCACGGCTCATTCTACGTAGCCCAATGCGCGCAGGCCTTCGATTTCGCGATCGGAGCGACCCGGGGCGACCTTGGGGGCATTGATCTTTCGTCCCGGATTCTCGCGCCGGCCTATAAGGGCCGGGTAATTATCTTCCTCGATCCACTGGGCGAGCGCCTTGGTAGCCGTATTCTCCGGCCAGTCTTCGGTCCTTGATTCTTTCGTCGGCAGGCTTTTCGTCGTCGGGGCGAGGCTCGGGATTTCGTTCAGCGAGCGGTGGCGTACCACGCCTTTGTCATCGCGCCGTACTATCCATTTTACGTTTCCGACAATCGCAGCGCGTGCCTGTTCCCGCCGGTTGGTCGCCTCGAGCGGCACGGGTGCTTCTGCCGGACGTTCGCCGAGGGGGAACCCTTCGAGTTCGGCGGGAATCGGCAAGGCGAGCCAGGAGAGAATCGAGGGCATGATATCCATCGAGGAAACAGCGGAGGTCAAACGCACAGCCGAGCCTCCTGGCCGTCGTACCGCCAGCGGAACCCGCATCACGCTCTCGGCGATATCGAATCCGTGCGAAAAATACCGGTAGGCATCGGTCATGGACTCGCCGTGATCCGATGTCAAGACGAAGATCGTGTTCGTAACGAGGCTGGCCTCGGCCCAGGCATCGAGCAGGCGCCCGATCTCTCGGTCGGTGTAGGCGATCTCTTCATCGTAGCGGTCGATATAGAGAAGCGCGTCTCCGGGGTCGTTTGCGAGTCGGGTATAGGGTGGAATGCGGCTGGGATCGATTTCGCGCCGCCCTTCGTGATTGTATTCCACCGGCTTGTCTTCCGGCGCGCGATAGGGACCGTGCGGATCGATATAATGAACCCAGAGGAAGAGCGGCCTCACCGAATCTGCGTGGTCCGACAGCCAGTCGAGGGCGGCGTCGGTTGTACGGGAGGCCCGTCTCTCCCAGATGGGCCGCGCTCCTTCCCGCTCATCGACGAAATCGTCGTAATGGTCGAAGCGTTCGTCCAGCCCCATCGCTTCGGCCGTGAGCACGACATTGGAGACGATCGCGGCTGTCTCGTAGCCGTGTTCGCCGAGGAGGTCAGCAAGCGTGGGAATCTCGGCCCCGAGCCGTTGGTAGAAGAGCCGGACGCCGTGTCGTTGCGGCATGCGCCCGGTGAGGATGGAGGCGATGCTCGGGGCGGTACTCGCCTCGGCGGCATAGACATTTTCCCAGATCTCTCCCTCCCTGAAAAATTCGTCAATGAAAGGGCTGGTTTTTCGAGGATAGCCATAGAGCGATAAATGGTCCGGGCGTAATGTATCCACGCTGATCAGGACGACGTTGGGTCGTGCGGCCTGCGGGCCGGGAGTCGCCTGCTTGTCGGTGGAAAAATACTCGACGGTCGCGAACGCGGCTATGGCCGCGATGAGACCCGCACCCAGAAATACGCCGAGAAGTTGCCTGGGTGTCATTCCGTGTTGCTCCGATCGGACATTTGCGGCCTGCCTCATCAGGCGAGCTCGTCCTCGTGTTGCTCCCCGCTGGCGAGGTGCTTGACGGTTACCTTTCCGCTCGCGACCTCGTCAGAGCCGAGAAGGTAGACACGATCCGCATTCTTGGCATCCGCATCGGCGAAGACACGCTTGGGTTGATGGTAGCGCACATCAAGGCCCTTATTGCCGCAATCGCCCTGTAGCCGTCAACTCCAAACCTCCCCCCACCAGGGCGACATCGGCCTGCCTCCAGGCGAAGCCTCGCACAGCGCGGCCACATCGCGGTCTCCATCAGTTACCGATTGCTGCGCGATAGCGGTCCGGCGCCGGTTCCAGAGCGCTTCGCAGGGCTCGCGGAGTTGCCCTGGTTTGTTGCGGCCGCGACTGAAGATGCATGGAAGGCGACGGAGTGGCTCCACGCCGACACCGCCCTCGATTCCGCTCGAACCTTCATCGGCGGTAGCTCTGCTGGGGGCATCACTGCGATGAGCCTGGCCTATTCACCCGATGATCTTGCCATGGAAGGGCCGGCTTTCGCGGGGGTTCTGGATCTATGGGGCGCGTTTTTTCGACCCGGGGACGTCGACCCCGGGGAAAGCCCGGTCTTCATCGTGCATGGCACGGACGATCGGACGATGCCTTTTCCCCTGACCGAAACTTTCCTCGTCGAGGCCGATGGTGCAAACCTCGAATACGAATTGCACGCACCGTCCGGTGCTGGCCACGGTTTTGGTCGAACCGGCTTCTTCGAGGAACGAGAGGATGGAAGCTACTTCGATCGCTTGATCGCCTTCGTCGCCAGGCAGGTGACCTAGAGCACGCGCGGGGGCAGTTCCGGTCGCTCAGCACCTCGGTGATCGTCCGGCGAGCCATCGCGGCCATCGACGGGTTCGTGTCGCGGTAGTACGGCAGCACGAGAAGCGCGATCGACAACGCCCAACCCTGGCCCCGCAGCCAACTTGCGTCGTCAGGATCAAGGGCGGCCCGAAAGGCACTACGACTCTCTCCGGTGAACAGCGTCCTGGCCGGCGCTGCGTCGCAGGCTGGGTCACCGACACCCACCCCGCCGAAGTCGATGACGGCGCGCAGGCGACCAGCAAGACATTGCTTGGAAGAAGGTCGCCGTGGAACCAGGCAGGAGGCCGCCTGGACCCCAAAACTGGACCTCGCTCCAGACTTCGCGGTGGCGGCGACCCGGCGACCTGGGCAAATAGGCCGTTCGTGCTTCCTATCGTCACCCGGAGTCAAGATGTCGAATAGCAGCCGTAGGTTGTATTTGCGGAGAAACGCGAGCCACAGGAGCGGGGCGAAGAGCAGAAGCCCGATGATACCTCCCGGCTGCCGCCAGCCCGAACGCAGATCATACTTTAACAATGCAAACGGAGGCCGCTCGCCCAGCGAGAACATCTTCGCGCCCAGCCCGCGATAATCGCGAACGGCAGGACCACGGCGAATGCTGGAATACCCACCGGCTCAGGGTTCATCGGGGAGGCACTAGTTCGCGGCTTCCGAGGCCTTTAGCTCGCGAACTGCCTTCGTCCAGGCCTCGTTCACGACGAGCGCCCCCTCGTCATCGATCACATATTGAGGCGTTAGATACACGGTAATCGGCGAGCCAGGCGGCTCTTGCGCGATGCGGGCTTGCTTTCGTGCGAGCCCCTTGCGGCCCTGGGCGGTCTGTCGCCGGTTGGCCGCTTCAGCATCTCTACGGCTGGCGAAATACCAGTTTGTCGGGTCACGATGACGATACCGCGGGATAGGCTCGTAACCCCGCTCTCGAAACCACGAGACCGCGAAGGGGCCCTCTTCCTCGATACACACGAGCCTTGGCTTCCAGCGCTCAAGATCGAAACCCGCCAGGACTTCCTCGTAGTGCCCCTCAACGTCGATGTTCAAGAAGTCTATCGCTGAGACCTGTTGCTCCTCAAGCAGGGCATCGAGGGTTGTCGTGGGAACTTCGAGCTCGTCCACGACATTCAGCCGCTTCGCGAACTTTTCTTCAGCGGTCGACAGCCCCCACACCGGAACCTTGAAGAACTTCTTGGTCCCCCCGGTGGTGTCACTCACAAGGTAGTTCAGGAACACGCTACCTGGACGCTGCGCCTTCCAACCCTTCGCATAGTCCGGCAATCCGTCGACCCCAATCCCGGCCCAGCCCAGCTTGTCTTCGAGGTAGAACGTATTGCTGTTCTTCTTTGGGTGCGAACAGCCGACGTCCACGAAGAAGCCGCCCCGCTCGTCTTCGAAGAAATCTCGGATCACGAGCTCTTCGTTCCCGTTCGAGTAGAGCTTTTCCTCTTCCCAGAGAATATCAACGGGTGCAGCCGATTCTACGTTCTCGCCTCCGCTGGTCTCGGCTCCGACTGCTGCTGCGGCAGCGACCTGACTCGCAAAGAAGAGGGCTCGGGCGGCTCGCTTTAGCTTTGGAAATTCAGGGTTGGGCTCATGTAGACATTGTCGCACGCGGGGTCTGCTCCACTCTGGCGATACTGAAACTGGAACTGGTCGCCTGCCGCCACGGCAATGCTGCTTCCTATCATCCCGGTAAGCCGGAGAGGAGCTTGAAGGGGTCTGATCTGGCCCGAGCGCCTCATCTAGATCTTCGACCCGCCACGCATCTGGCCATTCGCGGCCGTCTCCTTCGGTCGTGCAGTGCTGGAAGCGCACTAGGATGTCGTGATCGGGGTCGTTGTTTCGCAAAACGTAAACCAGTTTCGTGTCGCCCTTACCTTTGAGGTCCGGGGCGAAATCAAAAGAACCCGTGTCAGAGGCTCGGAGCAATCGAAATTCTACCATTCCCGGTTCGTGGGCCGGCGCTGGACCCGGGAACCAGAAAACGGCGGCCGGGTCGCGGTTAGTATGATTCCATGGGCCAGCGCAAGCGGGTACTGGCTCCCCGTCGCGGTGCGGCTTCTGGTCGTCTCTCACATGACCGGCGCTCCCTGGTGGCAAAAGGTCGCAAGTGGCGAGACCTTCAGCCCCACCTCCACCGCCAGGGAGGCGGTCGTTTGCGTGGAACATTGTTCGTTCCGCGGGGAATTTTCGAAATCGGGAGAGTTTCCCTGCCAGGAAAGGATTTTTCTTCGGGCGGGCCCCAGACCGGGGCGCTGCCGAAGTCGGGCCGCCCCCGGCAGCGGCCCGACTTCGGAAGGTCGACTGGAAGATCCAGCCACGGCGTGGGACGTGCGCCGATTCCCGTTTTACTCGTAGGTCACGACGACCCGCACCCAGACCTTCACCTTCAGGTTGTCCTTTTTCAGCGTGAGGATTTTCTCGTCGGTGCCGCCAAAGGCGGTCAGCGAGGTGCCGAAGCTGAGCTTGCCGCTGGCAAGGGGACCGGAACACGTTTCCACCTGCCCCGGGAAGGCGACCTGGCTGCAAGTGAGGGCGGGGTCATACTCACCTGCGTAGACCTGGAGCTCGAAAGTGGCAGGGGCCGGACTCCAGGTGATCTTGGCGGGCGATTGGATCACGTCCCCCTCCGCCACCTTGTAGTACGAAGAGGGGTTCTTGCCGTTCACGCCGGCCGAGTCTCCGGAAAGACGGAGATTGAAGGCCACTTCTCCATGGTTTTCCCAGATGAAGTCATTGTCGCCATCTTCGAGGATCTTTGCCTTGTCGATATACGCTCGGACGACCCGCTTCTTCGTAGAGAAAGACGATGGTCCCATGATTTTGAGATCCGGCGCGAAGCTACAGTTGGAGGTGACGGTAATTTCGTACTCGTACTCGGTATCAGGCTTGATCGCGCTCCCCAGCGGGAAGGGCTTGATCTCGTGCTGAGTCGCCTTTGGTCCGACGCCAAAAGCCACAATGGCTTGCCCGACTTTCCCCTTCTCCCAAATCTTGACGCCGACCTTCGCCGCCAATAGCGTTTTGAAGCTGAAGGTGGGGACAAGGCCCTCGACTGAGATTTCGAGGTTCGCAACCGAGTTCTTCAGGCACAGAACCGGAAGATTTGGAACGAGCCCAACTGTTCCGCCGCCACCACCGGGCGTCACCACGCCCTGCGGATCACATCCCGTGATGGGCGCGAAGGTTTGACGGGATCGGTCAAAGGCGAATTGAATCGTTCCGTCGCAATCGGTCACGAGTTTTTTGGGATGGGTGGAGACCGCACGACTGTGATTGCAAACCGCGCCCGCATTCCCGTAGGCGGGGTCCAGGCCTTCGAGTGATTCGCACTGGGCTTTTGGCGATTGCTTCCACCGAAACGAATCCAGACGCGCCCACGGTGAGAGCTTGACGACCTTGAAAGTCGATTTGATCGTCTTCTTCTCCAACGCCGAGCTTCGAATGGTGACCGCGATGGTGTGCGAGCCCTCCGAGAGGCGTTGGAAGTTGGTGACTCCCGAGAAGCCGCTGTGAACCGGCGCAGTGGAGTACGCTTGCTTCACGTCTTGACGCGTGGAGCAACACGGTACGTAGAAGGAGGGTTCCGAATCGATCTTCACCTCGATCAAGGGATCGATCGTGGCATTGGAAAAAGTCGAAAAGGCCCATCCCTGAATATTCCCGATGCCGGAGGCGGGGAACGACTGGGAGGGATACTCGAGGTTGGCCTTGATTGCTGCGGTGGCAGGCTGAGCCAAAGCCAGGATCGCGACGGCGACAAGTAGCAGGCGACGGGCGAAAGAGAGTCCTCTTGAGTGCTGTTTCATCTCAGTTTTCTCCGATCAGGTCGCAGCCCTTGGTGACTCGAAAGCCCTGCTGAGAGGACATCCAGGTAAATTCGACGCTCCCGATGCAGTGCTCGGTTTGGTTGTTCCCAGCGGTGAAATGGACTCCGGTGCAGACGATCTGAGCGACGTCTTTTCCGCCGAAGTTCGTGTTCACGGGACTACAGTGGTCAGCCTCTGCGTCGTCCCAAGTGAATTTCTTGTTGAAGGCGAACGAGCCCAGCGCGGTGCTCACGAAGGTAGTCGCAAGAACTTTCACGTCATTCTTGTTCGTATAGACGTGGGCTTGCAGGGTATGGGCCCCGGGGAGCAGGCTGCCGAACGAAAACGCGCCTGCGAAGCCCGTGCCCATCGGCGCTTCGGGGTGAGCAGCCAGAACATCCCCTCGATCGCTGCAGCAAGGGATATCGATGGCGAACTTGCCATCGATGTAGATCTCGATCAGCGGATCGATCGCTTCACCGGGTGTCGTCGTAAAGGCCCACCCCTGAATATTTCCGATCCCCGATGCGATTTCGTTGCTACTCGGGCTCTCAAGGTGCGCCACGATCTCGGCGTTGCCTACAGATGTTTGCGCGAGCGCCAGCAGGCAGAGCACGCTTGCAATCAGGCTTCTGCGAGTCAGTGTCATGATCGGGTCTCCCATCAGTTCGGTCGAAACGGTGGATTCCGCCTCGCACCATGGGAACCGCAAGAGATGTGCCGAGATTCGAGCGCTCGGGTTCAGGCCGTTTTGCCCCGGTTCAAGCCGAGATTCAGGGGCTTGTTGCGCACTCCAGTGGGCACCTGCAGCGGACTGCCCACCTGCGTGGTCAGTCTCGCGGGAGTTCTAAGAGCCCGCCGGTGCTGCGGATAGCCGACATGTAGGTCGTGAGAAGCGTGATCGTTTCGAAGGGAAATTGTACGTCGTCAGCTGAGTCGGGATCTTTGGGGTCGATTTATAAGAGACACTTCCGGCACGTTTGCCCGCCTACGCGGCGCGTAGATTCTGTCGCTTACGACGGGCCATTGTCTTCTTCTTGATCTGTTCTCGGCGCGT
>JAQWRY010000024.1 GCA_029243485.1 Candidatus Binatia bacterium
CGACCGTCCGTTTCGAGCTTCTCTACGTCTGGTTCCTCATCGAGCATGGCTCCCGTCGCATCGTCCACTTCAACGTGACGAAGAACCCGACCTCGGCGTGGGTCATCCAACAGCTCCGCGAATCCTTCCCGGACGAGTCGGCACCGCGCTACGTCATTCATGACCGAGACACGATCTTTGGCGCTCGCGTCGATGCGGCGATCCAGGCCCTCGAAACTGAGCCGGTTCGCACGGCCTATCGATGCCCGTGGCAGAATGCCTACGCGGAGCGATGGATCGGAACGTGCCGTCGAGAGCTACTCGATCATGTCATCGTTCTGGACGAGCGACACCTGAAGCGACTTCTCACTTCCTACGTGGGCTACTACAACGCCGACCGCGTTCATACGCGCACGCGAGACGCTCCCTCGGGGCGATCAGCGGAGCCATGTCTCTCTTCGACGGCACAGGTGATCGCCCTGCCACGTGTCGGGGGTCTCCAGCATCGGTACGCATGGGCGGAAGCTGCGTGATCGGGTCGCGGACGGGTTCTGAGAACGCACAGCCGTTCGGTCGCCCTCGGGGATCTCGAACACGAAGAAGTTGCCGTTCCCGAGGACCTGCCTCGCGGACGGGAACCACGTGACGACATGCTCCCTCGAGATTACATCCGTCCACACGTACCGGGCGTGGAAGTTGCGGGCGAGTTTCTGCGCGAGACGGCCGGGCGCGGTCGCGCGCGGCTGGGTGGATCGCCGACATGGAGCCCCTTTTGGGCTCCAAGCCGACCTAACGGCGCCTTCCTGGACGTGGGCGTGCGCCTTTTTCTGCCTCATGGACGGAACACTCTGACGCCCTAGAGCGCGCCCGCCAGGAGCTTTCGGCCGCCCAGCGGCTGCGCCGCGGCCGCTCAAACCCGAAACCGGACCTCGCTCCAGGCTTCGCGGTGGCGGCTACCGGGCGACCTGGGCAAATAGGCCGTTCCTCTCGCCTACCGCCGGTAGGGGAGGCGCCCCCGGGGCAGGTTCGGAGTTGACGGTTAGAGGGGACCTGAGTCAAAAAGGGCCTTGAGGTCGGCTACCGTCATGCGGAGGACTCGTGGCATTACGACATCTCCATCGATGTCTCGAATTCGCACTGCTACGTGATCACGGCCGTATTGTTCTGGAGTAGTGAGCGGCATGCCGGCTGACGAGCTATTTCGCAGGAATGCAGAACTGATGGGTTACTGGCTCGGCGGAGAGACCGGCGCGCTCACCGATGCTCTCGCCGGGGACGCGCAGGCTGCACGCCTCTTCCTCGACTTTCTCGACCGCCAGCACCTCCGCTTTCAGTTCATGGCTTCGCTCGAGGGCTCCGAACTACGGTCGCTCTTCGCGACTGCAACTCTGATCGAGTGGGAGCGATCCATTGGGGAGAGACGGGCTCGGCAGGCCGGATTGGTCGAGGAACTGGCGGACCTCGATGACCTGCTGCGGAGCCGTGGTATCGACTACCGCCTACTCAAGGGCCCCTTTCTCGGCCAGCGCTTCTTCGGCGGGGTTGAGCGACGCCCGTTTGGGGATCTCGACCTCCTGGTCCGGCCGGCACACTTTGCCGAGGTCGATGCCCTAGTCGTCGCGACCGGCTTCGAGCGCCTCTCAGCGCTTCCTTTCGGTCATCGATTTGCGACCCGTTTTGCGCACGGCTGCGACTATCGGCGTGGCGCTTGTCGACTCGATCTGCATTGGGCACCCGCAACCCACCCTTCCTACCGAATCGACGAAGGTCGACTCTGGCAGGAGGGCACAGCGTTCGAAGTCGCGAACCGTCGCATTCCGGTCCTGACGGATGAGTCGGCACTCCTCTTTGTGGCGGTGTCGTTCTTTGAGGACCTCGATCGTGGCGCCGGCCGTTTGAAGAGCGTCGTTGATCTCGAACGGATGCTCACACGCATGGAGGGCACGACCGACTGGTCCTCTCTCTTCTTGCGCGCAGAAGCGGAGGGCTTCGGTTCGATCCTCCCTTCGATTCTGCGCCTAGCGATGGACTTCGCGAACGCCGACCAGCGCCTCCGGTCACTCGCGAACGAGCTCGACCGGCAAGCCAATGACGCGCCGATTGACTGGGCCGCCCGTGTTGCCCTGGTGGACGCCGCGCCGGGCCGTTTGCACAACAAGCTTTGGGCCTCAAAACTCTATGCCTGTTCTCGGGGGCTGGCTCTTGGGTGGTGGGTATTGTCGTTGCCTATGCGGCGTGCGGTCTACGCGCCGATCTCCTTTCGCGGTATGTTTCGGAGAAAGCGCTGAGTCGCGATGCAGGCGCGACGGGAGGGAGAGCAGGGGTGGGCCGATGCTGCCGGGATGTCTTCTGGCTCGCGCGGTTGCCGCGAAACTTGGCTGCGACTGTCTTCTTCGATGGAGCACCCCGCTTCTTGCGCAGCAGAGGCACCGCCGATCGGCTGCGGGGCAAGCCAAATGGTGAATCGTGTTCGAGCATTTCTATAGAGTCTCAAATGTAGTTCTCAAGGTCGAACACGATGGCGATGAGTTGTTCACCGCTCTGGCGGAGGACTTGAAGGCTCATGCCATACCTGCCTCCGCTCAGGTCGACTGCACGGCCCACCTGAAAAGCGGTTGCAAGGAATTCCGCTTGCCGGAAAAGAGCGTGCTTGTGGGCCACTGGCCAAAAGCGAGAGAAGCCAGGTACCAACGGAATGGTTCGCTCTACACTGAGCGAGCGGGCGAGGCCCTTGTGGCGACGGATTTTCAGAACCGCCGCGTGGACGCGCATTATTCCACGAGCAACAAGGCCGTACGGCTCTTGGCAAGGAACGCTCTAAAGTGGTTGATCATCAAGACAGCCGAAGCCCATTCTAACCTATTTCTGCACGCTTCATCGGTTGTATTCGCGAACAGAACAGTCCTCTTCGCGGGTCACTCTGGATGCGGCAAGTCCTCGTGCCTCCTCCGCCTCATGGCCGCCGGGGGCCAGGTCATTGCAGATGATGTGACGCTCGTACACGAGCATCGCCTGGTTCCTTTCAACTTCCGCCTCCATCTCAAAGGGGACATTGCCCGGCGGCAGAACCTCGATCCCTCGCATGACCGCTACGAACTGGGAACCACCCGGCCCGAAGTGAAACAGGGCATCGACTACGTCATCTTCCCGCAGGTGTGGCACCATGAAACGAGTGAAACCAAGGCCGCCACGCCGCACGAGGCCCTCCGCAGGCTCATGGAAATATACGTCCATGAGGCTTCGTGGAATGCCTACCCGGAAGATGCCGCGGAATACGAGCAACAATACGGCGAGTTGCTCAGTCGTGCGCAATGCTTTGAGTTCTTCGCCGGAGTTCATGAACGGGAAGTCACCGACACCCTCCTGGATTTCTTCACGATGCAAGAGCATGGCTAGGATCTCTTCCAGGACTTTTCGAGTCGGGCCCGTCACCTTCGGCATTGAGGTCGATGGCGGCGAGAGGGCATTCTCGGGACTGGCAGCCCTCGATGGACGACGGGTGGACGCCGATACCAACCACCGGATTCTCCTGGTCAAGGACAACGGCTTTGCACCTCCCAACCGGTCCCTGCGGACCCACCACAACTCAAGTCGCGGTACGTCGGTTTATCAACAGGGACATACGACGTACTACATGTCGCCGGCTTTCTGCGTGAGCGTGAGCACGGCTGACGCAGCGGCAGAACTCCACTATGTGCACCTTGATGAAGACACCTTGTGGGAGCTCAGACTCCTCGTCCGCTGGTTATTCAAAACCCTTTGCGGCAGGGCGGATTACACCTATCTCCCGGGGCAGTTCGTCCGCGCCGGCCAAAGCAGCCTGCTGGTGGCCGGCCATCGGGAATGCGGCATCATCGATGTGACCGACGAACTCGAAAGAGAGGGAGCTACGTCGTATGGTCACACCGTAGCTGTAGATTCAGACCTGGAACAGATCGTGAGTTTGCCATTCAACGTCGTGAGCGGACGCCCTGAGGACCGGCCTCTCCAAGAGGACTCTCAATCCTTTCCGGGGCCCTCTCGGATCGTGCTGGCCACCTCATGGAACGATCCCAACAGCCAACTGAGGCCCCTTCCCAGAGACGAAGGAATCCGGAAGCTGTCGGCTTTGAACCGGAGGGCCTACGAGTACTTCTCCGAAGACCAGGTCGAGGACCATGAGAAGAGGTACTTCGACATTCTGCCCGAGGATGTGTTCTTCGAACTCTATGTCGGGTTGGACAGAAGCAAGCTGAACAACACGCTGGCGCAATTTCTTGCGCGGACATGACGCATGAAAGCCGCACCGCTCACCTTCTGCACGGTGATCACCCAAGACCACTTTCTGTACGCAGCGGCGCTGCACCATTCGCTGAAAGCGAGGAACCCGGATTCGAGGTTTGTTGCCCTGGTCACGGATGCCGGTGAGCGTGAAGAGGCCCGGATCCGAGAGATGGCGGAGTTCGAGATCCTCTTGCTCTCCGACCTGGACATAGCCGGCCTCAAGGACATGAGGACAAAGTACGACGCGTTCGAATTGTGCAATGCAGTACGGCCGTCTCTTTTGAAGCATCTACTTCTTCGATTGAACTGCCCCACGGCCATCTACGTGGATGCAGACATATTTGTAGTGGGTTCGTTCGATGACTTGGACAGGGCTCTCGACACGAATCACTTCTGTCTGACCCCGCATATCACCACGCCCTACCCGCGGGACGGCATGTTGCCGGACGACTTCAGCGTCCTGTCATACGGCGAGTACAATAGTGGTTTCTTCGCGGTCAGGAATTCGGGGGAAGCGATCCAGGTGCTTGACTTTCTCATCGATCGGCTCCGCAGCTACTGCTACCGGGATCCCCCCTACATGTTTGTGGACCAGAAGTGGTTCTCTCTCCTGACCTGCCTCTATCGATCCTATTTCGGACAAATCGATCATCCAGGTTACAATGTCGCCTACTGGAATCTTCACGAACGACACATCGAGCACGCGGACGAGGAGTTCTACGTCAACGGTGGACCGGCGGTCTTCTTTCACATGAGCGGTTTCGACCGGAAGAACCCGACGGTCTTCACGAAACGCGGAGTCAAGCGGGATAAGGGCAAACCACGCGTGGTCACTAGGTCTGGCCATCGCTACACCGTGGACAACTACCCGGTCCTTCGCCTGGTCGTGGAGAAATACTCAGACCTGCTTCGGCAGATGGAGATTGCTTTGCCTGCCGACCAGATCACATAGTGTCGAGGCGTTCTTCTCGTTGCTCCGCTTCGCGAACAGGAACGCTCCCCGTGATAACTCGGCGGCCAGTTCCGGGTCGCTGAGAACACGGATGACGTGTTCTGCGAACTCCCCGGTGTCACGGGCCACGAGGAAGGCTTCGCCGGCCCCATGTTCAAGACCTCGCACCCCGACCCGTGTGGACACCAGAGGCTTTCCATGACCCAGCGTAGTCATGGTCTTTATGCTGAGGCCCGTTGCGAAGTAGTTCGGATTGACTACGACGTCCACCTCCTCAAGCACGGCAGAAATATCCGGGACATACCCCAGGTTTCTGACTCCTTCCGCAGCTACCCGGTTGCGATTGCAGACGAAGCCGGCGACCCACAACTCGGCCTTCGGCGCGGCGGCGCGAATGGCCGGCAAGATCTCCTTCGAGAACCACTGGAGACTACTCCTATTGATGTCGCTGGCTGAGCCAAAAAAGAGCATCTTGTGGCCGGAGGGCCTCTTCGGCCCGGGCTTGTGCAGTTCCACCGTGTGACCCACCGTGAGTACTTTTTTGTCCGTCACCTGAGAGAAGTGCACGTGGTCATCTTCTTGAATGGCAACCACGACATCCGCACGCTCCAGGGCCTCGCTCTCCGCATTCTCGGTAAATGACGGGGCGGGGTACGTCTGTCGGATGCCCGCTTGGCGAGTCTTCCTATTCCTGCAGGCAAAAACATCGAAGGTGTCTACGACCTTCAAGGTTGAGTCCTCGAAGCACTCAAGCGCTTTAGACAGATAGGCGTACTCGACAAAGACAATGTCCGGACGGAGTTGCCTCTCGAGGTTCCGCAAGAACGGATCCAGACGGTCGTCGTACCAGTCATCAGCTTCCCAGTCATCGGCAAACGATGCGTCCCCCGACCATCCTTTCTTCTTCGCGTTCGCGAGTTCCTCAAAGTCGGGCAGAAACAAATGGCTGCCCCAATATTGTCTCATGGCCGGCAGGGAATCTGGGGAGGTTTGCTGGAAGCGTCCCTGCAGATAGACCATGAACACCTGGTTGCCCCAGTGCTTAAGCATCGAGGCCAGGCTGAAGATCCTGCTCCGGTGGCCGGCATCCTGGGGATGCGTGGCTACGGGCGAGATGATGACGATGTTCTTGGACAACGTTTCTACTCGAGCGATGGACCGATCCGCGAAGTCGGCCCCACGCTCTCCACAAGAATAGCTCAATTTCCGGTGCCGCCCAGCGGCTGCGCCGCGGCCGCTCAAACCCGAAAACCGGACCTCGCTCCAGGCTTCGCGGTGGCGGCTACCCGGCGACCTGGGCAAATAGGCCGTTCCTCCTTCCTCTCGTCTGTGACGCATCGTTGACGAGCTCGACGACGATGCCCGGGCTCTGCGCGAACAAGCCTGGTCCTGTAGGCGGGGGATGAGAATCACGGTGCCAGTAGCGCGGACCTGCAGGCTCTCTGCGATCCGGTGACCTGCGCGGTCCACATCTGCGGCCTCTGATCCGTCACTCCACCGTAGCGCCCCGTCCGGCCTGGTGCCGGACGGGGCGCTTGACGTGAAACCTGCGGAAGCCGGCGATCGGCCGTTCATGTCGGCTACCGCCCTACTTGCTCGCTATCTTTCGCCTCTTGGATCTGAATCGTTACCATTTGGCGTGGATCTCTCTTCAAGGGGCTGTGGCGTGCCGCGATACTGCTGGTTTTGGTTCAATGACGGGTCGCCCACCAACTGCTCTTCCGGCAAGAACAAACGTGGGGCGCTTCCCAAATCATCTGATGCTCGAGGTCCCGCCGGGTCTACGGTATCGCCGGGCCGGTACCCACGATCCGTGGCGTGACGGCCCAACTTGTGTTGCTCCCACAACCAGCGCTCCATCGCCTGCTCCTGCTCGGTGGGTTCATCGCCGGGGTCCTGCGCTGGGAATCTGAAAATTGACTGATCGGTGGGGTTCCCGTCCGCGTCAAAGTGTTCATTGTACGTCGTCAGCTGAGTCGGGATCTTTGGGGTCGATTTATAAGAGACACTTCCGGCACGTTTGCCCGCCTACGCGGCGCGTAGATTCTGTCGCTTACGACGGGCCATTGTCTTCTTCTTGATCTGTTCTCGGCGCGT
>JAQWRY010000025.1 GCA_029243485.1 Candidatus Binatia bacterium
ACGTCGTGTCTTGCGCTGAATGTCGCGGACGACCTTCTCCGCGCTTTGTCCCTTTCCCATCGGATTCTCCTTCCGTTTGGGCCGGGAGTGTCTCTTATTTCATCGACCTATTTGGTCCAACCGTCTCTGAACCCGAACACCTGCCGCACCTCCGCCCGCCGGTCGGGCAAGGGGACCCGCCCGGGCGACGGCGGATCGGCTAGCAGCCTGTGCTGCGCTCAGCGGGTCCAGCGCCATCCCTGGATTGACTAGGCCCGGACTAAAGTGGAACGGAGAAGAATGGAACCCTATCGGTCATTCTGGGTACTGAGCACGATTCTGCTTCTCGTGACGTCGTGCACCTCGACGAAGGAATGGCACACGCAGGTCATGCACAGCGACGAGTCAGAGGATCTAGTCGCCTTTGTATGGGAGTGGGAGATTACAGACAGCGAGGACCGAGTGATCACTGAGGAAGAGATCGGCCGCGACATTGATCGCGGGCTGAAAAAGTGGTCGCACGACTGGCGCATTCCGGCGATGAAAGCCTCTCAGCTGGTTCGGGCCGGGCAGCCGGAAGAAGCGGCCGAGTTCCACGCCCGAGCGCGGGAGATCTACTACCAGGATCCATATTGGGGTGAGCCTCTGGACAGCGCCTGGAATTCAGTCGGTACTGCGCTTCTCGCTGGGCCTTTGATCACCGCGATCGGCCAAGCTGCAACAGACGACGTTGTGCGCGAGATGCCGCCGGAGCCGAGCGAGACGACGTGGCTGCCGATCTACATCTGGGGGTCGCGGGTGATCTACAAGAAGGATGCACCGGAGCCTGCGCAGCCTACGGAGCCCGGGATGGTCAAGCAGCTGAACGCACCAGCGGCGGTCGTTGCGACACCTCCGACGACGGTCGAGCGCCGGCTCGGTGACCTCGACGACCTCAAGCGTCGCGGCGTCATCTCCGAAGCCGAGCACGAGGCGCAGCGCAACCGGATCCTCGAGGACCTTTGAGATCTACTTCGATCCGGCGGTACACCAACCGGCTCAGCGCACGCCAGTCGTTACACGGCGATTGCCGCCGGGAACTGTTGCAGCCACGAAGACGTGGGTACCTAGTGCCTTACCTACGCCCCCCGGTCGGGAAACCATTGAGGGACCCGCTGCCGCCTGGACCCGAAAACTGGACCTCGCTCCAGGCTTCGCAGTCGCCGCTACCCGTCGACCCGGGCAAAGAGGCCGTTCATGTTTCCTACCGCCAGCCGAGGCCCGGCGGTAGCGCCATATTCGGAGGTCGGAAGCTAAAGGGAGGGAAGGGGGCGTCGCTCTCTCCGTCGAGGTATCGCCGAGAGGCTTCTCGAAAGCTTCGCTGAAAGTGCCAATACCGAGCAAGATACGCGCGCGTCTCGCTCGCGAGGTGATTGGCCCAGCAGATCATCCGGCGGCGCTTCTCGAACCACGGCGGCCTCGGGAGCTCGGCTCGCTGCTCCAGGAAGGTTCCAGGTCATTCTCGACCCCTCGACCCTCCAGATGAAGGCCCAAAACGGGCGGTGGAAGATCAGGGTACCCAGGTCGATCGCGGCAGAATCCAGCCGTTCTTCTTCTGGGTCCAGGTGGTTCCTCGGGCGAACGAATCCGCGCAGGTGTCCAGCCGGAGGTTCATGTCGGCCAGGGTTGCCTCGGCGCTGAATTCTCCAAAGCCCTTCAGGTTGTAGCGCCACCGATCGGCCTCGCGCATCGCGCAGAGTTGCACACGTTGCGTTCCACCCATCTTTTTTGCGGCCTTGTCGGAGTAGACCGCGCACTTCCCTCGCTGTTGCAGCTGGCCGGCTGCGACCGAGAAGCTCGTCACGGCACCGTTGGCGTTGGTGATCGCGAGGGAGAAATCACAAACCGTGGGATCGTAGCTCGCAAGCTCGAAGCCGCCCTGAACCATCAGATAGTCAAGCTTGCCCGGCTTGCGGCCGAACTTCATCTTCGACTTGTCGGGATGCATTCCGAAGGTGAGGCACGCAGGGCACGTGGCCCCGCCGCAGTCGATCTGGGTTTCGTCCTGGTTCAGAATGCCGTCGCTGCAGGTCGGCATGGCAGGGAAGCTCAGCGCGTGATCCTCGACCTCGCCGTCGAGCGCCGCCCCGGTCGGGGTCTGGATCGCGGCCTGGTCGGTGCTGGTTCGACAGCGCGCGAACGGCGGGTTGTTGACCTGCCCGGCCGGTGTCGTCCAGGTCATGGTCAGGTTGCCGCTGGTGGCGGTCGAACTCTCGGTGTACTCGTCGGCCGTATCGAAGGTGCCGTCTTCGTCGAAGTCGACGTAACAACCGACGTACGCCGTGGAACCGGTGGTATTCACGACGCTGACCGTCACCGAGAGAGAGTCCGCCATGGTCGACCAGGCGAAGTTGCCCACCAGGCCGTCGGCATCGTCCACCGCATCGAGATCATCGCCCGTCGCGCCCGCACCGGGCAGACCATCGGACTCGTTGTCGATCAGCGCGCCCAGAAGGAGGCCGGGAACGACGCGGTGACGCGGTCCGTCGCTTGCGATCGTCGTCCCGTAGGTGTCAGGCGCGTCGCCAAAATCGGTGGGCTGGCTCGCCAGCGCGCAGCGCCCGCCGTCGTTCTGCACCGTCGTAGGGCCGTTCGAAAAGAGGACCACGTCGCCGACGACACCAGGGGTCGTGAGGTCGATGCGGTAGATATCCCCGTTCGAGTTGCATGAGGCGTACAGAAAGCCCTCGACGTCGAAGTACTGCGCTCCGTAAGCGTTCGCCGGCCACGGACATCGGGGCAGGACGTCCAGCACCTCGGTGGTCGAACCGGTGACGGGATCGGTGATGATGAGATCCTGCAAGGCCGACTCGTGATTCTGCACCGAGTAGAGCAGGCCGTCCTGGGGGTGCATGGCCAGGTCCGCCCCGGTTTGGGGGGAAATGGAGACACAACCGGTGTCAGCCAACCCCGTCGCCGGGTCGATTCGAGACAGGTAGGTCGTCCGTTGGGGATTCACGTCGACCCAACACAGTTTTTTGTAACCGAAAAGAGTCGTTTTTCCATGGCTCTGCACAAGATAGCCATCGAGGGTGACGTCACCGGCGTTGAAAACCATAGAAGTCGGATCACCCCCATCGTTCAAATAGGGCAGCAGCACGCTATTCGAGTCCGAGGAGACCACGGTGATGCCGTTGGCCTGACTGTTCACCGAAGCCTGATCGAGGTTCGCTCCCCAGAGGTACCCGTCGAGCACGTCGAACCCGAATGCGTTGGTAACCCCGGTGCTGAGCGTGGCCAGCGGGCCGGTTGGGGTTCCGGTCGTGAGGTCGATCTCCCACACTTCGGACGGATTCTGCTGAAGGAGCCAGGCTGTGTCGTCGCACGGAAACGACGGGCCGAGCAGGTAGTCGCCGAAGTCCTGGCCCAAAATGTCGGTACACCCGAGGGACGTCCGACATGGCGCGAGCGTAAGGTCGATGCGGTTGGGAGTCGTCGAGATATAGTCGGACGGATCCTGGATCGTGCCCGATGTGACCGTGCGGGACACGGGGTCGGCCGTCGACTCGGTCGGCGGACAGGCCGTGAGCGCACCCACCGTCTCCCCGGCCGCCTCGTAGATGCGGTAGTCGCCCGCGGCGAGGCCGGCAAAGGAGTAGAGTCCGCCGCCCGACGTCGCGACGCTCTGGCAGGAGATGCCCGACACGTCGTAGAGCACGACGGTCACCCCGTCGATGCCGCTATCGCCGCCAGTGAAGCTCAGGCTCACGTCGGCGTCGAGGTAGACCTGGCCTGAGATCGAGAACTGCGCATGGGCGGACGTTGGCATTGCGATGAGGAGAAGAAGGCCGACGAGTCCGGTCAAGACCGGCTTCCTTACGTGCAGGAGGGGGCCAGGGGACGAAATGTAGTCGGATTCGGGGTTCGAAGTGTTCATCGGAACTGCCTCACTGATCGTCAAAGGAAAGCGGGAGGGACGCGAGAAGCATCGCTACCGATATTTGAGATATCGCGCCTCAGCTTCTGCCCGCTATGCAGATTGGTCCAAGACGGTAGCCGACGTCAAGGCCTTTTTTGGCAGCATCGTGTCGCTTGCTTGCCATCTCACTCCCTCCTTCTCCGACCGACCTTCTCTAACATTCGGGCCGGACCGGTTTCGGGGGGAGGGTCAAGCCCATGAGGCAGAACGAGGCGCACGCATACGTCCGGTAAGGAGCCGTTAGGTCGGGTTGGAGCCAAAAAGGGGCTTCATGTCGGCTATCCGCACCATGCACCGCTTGACGATTTCGACCCTCCTCCTGCTGCACACCTTCGCAACGCCGGCAGCGGCCGAGATCATCGGTCTTCTGGAGACCCCCGAAGGCTTCGCCTCCCAGGTCGGCAACGTTCAGGGCTGGGTCTACACCACGACACCCGGTGCGGAGCTGATCCAGCCCTTCGACGTATTGATCGACGGCGTCAAGACCGGAGAGGTGCCCTGCTGCTCGGAACGCGGGGACGTGAACGAGGGCGACCCGAGCATCCCGCTTCGCACGGGATTCTCGGGCGTGACGAATTGGGCACGCGAGGCTGGAAGAGGCCCGATCACCGTGCAGGTCCGGGTACGCGACACGATGGGCGGGGAAGTCCTCCTCACAAACGCGAACGCACACAACGGGCTCGAACGGCCATCTCCAACGCAGGCGGGGTCACACTGGGGTACACAAAATGGAGATGACGACGAGACGCTCGTCCATTGAACATCCCCCAAAACGAAGAAACCCCCCGGTTTCCCGAGGGGTTTCAACCATGCGCCCTGAGAGATTCGAACTCCCGGCCTTCTGATCCGTAGTCAGACGCTCTATCCAACTGAGCTAAGGGCGCGCAGGCAGGTCGGCTACCTAGCCATAGGCTAGCGCAGTGTCCAGTCGGAGTGAAACTTCTCTAGTGAATCGAGAAGCCTTGCAGCGGCGCCTGCTTCACAGGTATCAGGTGGGGACACAGGAGGCAGTCACGCGCGGAGAGATGGCCGAGTGGTCGAAGGCGCGCGCCTGCTAAGCGCGTAAACGGTTTACCCCGTTTCGAGGGTTCGAATCCCTCTCTCTCCGTTTCCTTTCGCCTCCCATCGCCCGTCGCCAGCACGCCGGGTCCGCCACAGCACGGGGCATGGCATCCCTGCACGGTTGCAAGTGGATGCAAATGCGACCGATCGGCCCCCAGGCGCCGGAGCAGGTGCGTCATCCGCTATTTCCGGGTTCCGAGCGCCCAAAAGCGTAGTCTTTTTGGGTGCCCTTCGGCTGATGCTCGGGCAGGCGCGGCACGGGGCCCCATGGGCTCCGCCACAAGCCGGCGGACCGCTCTTCGGGCCAACCGCGGCACGAAGCTTGGAGTAGTGGGGAACCATGAGTGACCCCAATCCCACAGACACCGACGCTTTCCTCCTGAATCTCGAAGAGCACGAGTTCATCCGGGTCGGTGCCATGCTGGGGCTTCGAGCACGGCCGTCCACGACGCATGACGTGGCGCTGGTCGATCAGTTCCTCGACAGAGACTTCCTGTTCTGCGGCTCGAAGAAACAGGTCCTCGTCACCTCCACACCCGACCTCCCCCCCCAATAATCAAGACGGTGGCCCACACCGCTGCGGGCTCCTCTCGGTCTACGACGGCCGGAGGAAGCTCGCTGCCCGCACGGGTGCTGCTCTGCTCCCCTCCCCTCCGCAGAGCGGCGCCCGTGTGACCCCGCCTCTCGCCCCGGGTGCCCTTACCGACCCACGGTAAGGCCTCGCGCTCGGTGAGTTGGCGGAGCGTCGCTTCATGTAACGCCCGCACGCAACCGAGCCGAAGCCGCATAATAGCTTTGTCCACCACCTGATCTTCAGTTGGCCGGTGTCCAAAAACGACTCGGCGACTTTACCGGAGGAACGGCGACAACGTGCCGACGCGGTCGTAGAGCCACCGACCGGTCTCGTTGAAGTGCTGCGTGAGCCAGTAGAGCGAGGGACTCCCCCCCTCTGCTGCCGCGTAGACGGCCTCGATCAGGGCACAGCCGCCGCTCGTGCCGCGAAGACCTTCGTCGACGCAAACACCTCTTCCGGCACGGACGTCTCGTAGAACTCCAGATACAGCGTCCAGAGACGACGCCATTCCGCCTCGTCCGCGGCCCAAATCAGCCGGAGGACATGGGTACCCACGGCTTCCACGTAGGCCACCGGGTGCAGGACGGCGGCAAACGCGGGTGCTAGGGCATCTCCATGATCGAAAAGACCATCGCCGATTGGCACGCCTGCCTTCGCGGGAACCTCGAAGGGGGGATCGACGCCCTCCTACACGATGACTGCGTGTTCTACTCCCCGGTCGTCTTCACTCCGCAGCGCGGCAAAGAGATCACCAAGATGTACCTCGCCGCGGCGGGCGCCACTCTCGGCGACGGGGAGGGCGAGGGCAAACCGCCGGTATCGAGCGACGCAACCGACGGCGAGAAGAAGGGGTTCCGCTACACGAAGGAAGTTCTCTCCGGGAACCACGCCGTGCTCGAGTTCGAAACCGAGATGGGCGGCAAGTACGTGAACGGCGTCGACATCATCACGTGCAATGACGAGGGCAAGATCGTCGAGTTCAAGGTGATGATCCGACCGCTCCAAGCAATCAACATGCTCCACCAACAGATGGCCCAGATGCTGGAGAAGATGAAGAGCTGATCCCCGCTTCGGGAACGGGACGTTCATGTCCCCGATGCAGGACGCGTCCGGCAGCGAGATCAGTGCCGGATCGATCCCGCCGACGTCGATCACGTCGCAAAGGGTCTGAGCGGAGACATTGTAGAGCGTTGATAGTTTCGGACGCTCGGCGAGCAACACTCCGGTTGCAGCGAGACTCCGGGTACGACCGCAGGCGCGGCACTCGATCGCGATGAACGCGATCTCGTTGAGGTCGTTGATGCGATTCAGGCCCGGATCGACACCCCCCCGTCCAGCCGGACGTCGTACGCGCGAGCGGCCCTCTCGTCGATCGCCTCGACCTGGTTCGGGTTCGCGTCGAAAGTCGCGAGCGTGCCGCACGAGCAGGCGATCAGGTCGCCTTCAATGAGCTCTGTACACGCGGGGTCGCGGGCGCAGCCGTCGGCAAGAGCGTCGACCGCATCCTCGCTGCGAAGGATCTCCTCAAGCACAAACTCACGGGCGCGATTCCCAGAGAAGACGCGACGTTCGGCGACCCCACCGACAACGCATGGACGACGCTGTGCCTGTACTACGACGACGTCCTCGAGGCATCGTATCCGGTCGCGCCCCACGCATTCCGGTGGAAAGCCCTCTCCCAAGGCGCCCGTCGTACTGGTGAAGGGCCTCGGGGCCGCACTGCCCGAGGCGCAGGTACCAGTCCCCGGAACGGTCGCCTCGATCCGCGCGCAGATCTCCGAGTTCGACCATGAGCACGACGCGGTGGGTGACACCTGCGAACTGCGCGACTGCGGACAGCTGCCGCAGGACGCCGAGCTCCGTGTGGAGGCTCATGTCCGAGTGGCTCACGACCCGCTCGGCCTGGCTGATCATGGGCGAGCGGATGAGGGACATCGGCGCCTCCACGCCAGCGCGACGCATCGCTTCGATATTCTCGATCCTGGAGCCGCCGAGCCCCGCGACGCCCGTGAAGTTCCCTTCGCAGTAGACGGCCGCAGTTCGGACCGCGCTAGGCTGTCGTGTCGTCGCTCGCTCGAGGAAATATTGGCCCTGGGACTCCTTGCGGCGCAAGCCGATGAAACCGACTCGTTGCCGCCCGGAACCTACCGCTCAGACGTCTGGATACGAGAACCTGCGGTTGCCCCGCGGCGGGGCCTTGCCCTCGCCGAAGGCGCTACGCGCTTTACCGACCGCTCTGGTCCCGATCGCGGGCGACAGCGAGGCCGACCGGGCTTCTCGCGATTCGAATCGCCGATCGAGCGTAGGAGTTCGGGCAGAGCACGCCTGGGCCGACCCACATCGGGTCGGAGGGAAGCGCGCTGGAAGGGGCTCAATACGAACTCCTATAAACGGCAGCCTCGCGCCGGTGGGGTTACAAGCGAGTAACGTTGCAGAGCGGCACAGCCGGACGACCGAGGGCGCGCGAGAGGGAAGCCCGGCCGTGAGCACTGCCCGCAATGCAACAGACTTCTTGTATCGTGTACGAAACGGGTCCATCGTCTCTTCGCCGGAACGAGCAAACCTTGCGACGTTCTCCGCGAAGAACATGAGCCTCCCGACCCATCGTCGCCCCGACGTCCGAGAGGAAGCTTCCTATGAAGGGGCCGCTGCGTAGATGTTGAACCAAACGGATCGATGCAGGAATCAGAACCACCTGCGCCAAGATGCCCCGGTGAGGCACTGCCCCCAATGCGGGTCCGTGGTGAACGACGCCGTCGGCAGCCAGAACTGCCCCGGCACGCAGCACGACGAGCAGCGCCGACGCCAGAGCTTCTATTGCGTGGATTGTGGCGAGCAACTCCGCGCGCCTGGGTAAAGGTTCGCAACGAAACCGAGACTCCGGTTCACGCTGCCGGGTTCGACTGCCCGAGTGCGGCGCGCGATCCCGTTCGATCGGGAGGGAGGGGGGGAGTCCTTCAGCGGGTCGCCCGAGAGATCCTCGGCCACAAGACCACTTCCGGCTGGGACCGTTGCCGGGTCGTGCCAGCGACCTCGTCCTGTCTGGAAACCCTGCCCGCGGCGTCATGCGGCCTCTCGGCAGTATTCGGGTTCAGAGACGGTTGGACCAAACAGTCCGATGAAATAAGAGACACTCCCGGCCCAAACGGAAGGAGAATCCGATGGGAAAGGGAGAAAGCGCGGAGAAGGTCGTCCGCGATATTCAGGGCAAGACGCGTCGTCGTTTTTCGGCGGAAGAGAAGATCCGCATCGTCCTCGAAGGACTGCGCGGCGAAGAGAGCATTGCCGCTCTATGCCGCCGAGAGGGGCTGGCCCCGAATCTCTACCGGGCTCGATTGGACGACGAGGGCCGGAAGCAACAAAAGCGGGAGGCCGTGCGGCGTGCACGGGCCCGCGCGAAGAAGGCGACTCGACGCAAGAGGAGCTGGACGATGCCCAGGAAGAAGAAAGCGCCTAGACGCTCCTACGGAGCCGGCCAGATCGAGCTCCGACCAAGCGGCTACTATGGACGCTACTTCCGACCAGTCCTGATCGACGGCAAGATCGAGAGCAGACGCCGGGTCGAGCCTCTCGGCACCTTCGACGAGGCCGAAGCGGCCCGAATCCTGGACGAGCGCGTCCGCGCGGCGCAGCACTCACTGCCGATCTCACGACCCGAGACGGCGACCTTCACCGATGCAATCGACGCGATCCGCCGCGACTACACCCTCCGCGGCCTTCGCTCGTGGCCAGACGCCGAAAGGCGGATCCGAAAGCACCTCGCGCCGCACTTCGCGAGGCCCCGCGTAGTCGAGATCACCAGCGCCGACGTTGATCGCTACATCGAAGCCCGCCTCGCAGCTGGAGCCTCGCCTGCCAGCGCGAACCGCGAGACCGCCACGCTCCTCCGCATGTTCAACATCCTGAGCCGCGAGAAGCGCCTCGAGCCCCGTCACGTCCCGGCGATCCGAAAGCTCCCGGAGCCCGATGCCCGCCAGGGCTTCATCGACTCGGACGAGATCGAACGCATCCTCGCGAAGCTCCCGGACTACCTCCGCGGCCCGGTCTCCTTCACCTACGGGAGGGGTGCCCGCATCAGCGCCGAGGTTCTCGCGATGCATTGGACCTGGATCGACCTCGAGGCTGGCGATTTCGGCCGCGTCACGATCCCGGCCACGGCAGCCAAGAACAAGACCGAGCGGACGATCTACCTCACCTCCGAGCTGCGAGCCGTGATCGACGCCGCTCGCACCGACCACGACCACCTCTTCCCGGAGTGCCCATTCGTCTTCCAGCGCGCGGGACAGCGGATCCGCTCGATGCGAAACGCCTGGGACAAGGCCTGTCGTGACGCCGGCCTCCCCGGCAAGCTCCGCCACGACATGCGCCGCAGCCATGCCCGAAACCTCGACCGTGCCGGCGTCCCGCAGTCAGTCGCGCAGAAGATCCTCGGCCACAAGACCGACTCTGTCTGGCGGCGCTACCGCATCGTCGCCGACGAGGACCTCCAGGACGCCGCGCGCCGGATGTCGCGACCGGATGTGGGTGTTAATGAGGTACGAACCGTCACCGAGACCGTCACCAAACCGGGATCGGACGCAGGAGACACGCCAACAAAACACTGAGATATCTATGGAGGGGTGGTCGAGTCAGGTCGAAGGCACCGGTCTTGAAAACCGGCAGGGTGTCAAAGCCCTCGTGGGTTCGAATCCCACCCCCTCCGTTTTTTTTCAGCCGCCGGCCGCCGGGGCGTACCAGATCGGAGACGTCCAGACGCGCCCCTGAATCGTCTTGGGCGGGCGAGCCTCGCAGCATGCCTCAAACCCGTCGGTCACGGTCTCCGGCGCCGTCGAGCCAACCCTTCGCGATCTGCAGCCGCTGGCCGTATGAACGTGGGTATCCCCGAAGAGCGGGCGACGGAGGGCATCGAACTGGTCGCACGCGGACCGCTCTCCGCCGCACCGGGGCGACTCGCAAGCGGTCTCGACCTTCGCATCGCGGCACCTCGTCAAGCACACCACCAAGACCACGAACGGGCCGACGAGCCTGCGCACCATGCTGATGTGCTCACCTTCGCCTCGGCCACCTCGCCCCTTCAAGGTTGCCGGGCTATGAGGCCTCTGATCGGACACGAAGGAGCATTTTCGAACGAATGTTTGACGCACCCGACTTCTGCCCCCCCCCCGGCCTGCCCGCCGCCGAGACGCGGGCTGATTCACACGAAACCGGTAGTGGCTCCCACGCCCGGCCGAAATCAGCAGAAGCTCCCGTGCCGGCAGGTGGCCAAGACGAACCATCGAAGGCGCCCCAACAAAACTGCCACGAGAGTGACGAGTAAAGAACACGCCGAGATTGGGGAACCTCCCTAGCTTCAAGGACACCGCGAAAAGTCCTTTTAGCGTGGGTCCGCCTCGGTTGCGCCCCGCCCCCAGCATCACATGAGCGTGCGATGGCGCACCCCGGTCGTCGGCCGTAGTCTGGTTTCGATGGCGAATGACTCGCCCTCAAAGCAGGACGCTAACGACCCGTATGCTCTCGACGACCACTCTCACGGCAGCGCTGCTCGTTCAGGTGAGAGCCGCACAGCAACGATCTTCAACCAGGCCCAAAACGCCTGCGAAACTAACGAGCCACCGCTCGCGGCAAGCGACTTCACGGTAACCAACACGCCGTCCGACCCCGGGAACGCGGGGTGCGGAAGGCAGAAGGCGGACTGCAACATCCCGAACGACCCGACGGCCTGCGTGGACAATGCCATCCAGACCTCGAAGGACCTCGGCAGAGAACAGTTTGCGACCTCCGATCTCGCCTTCTGCCTCAACGTCTGCTGAGAGGCGGCGACACCGGCTCGTGCGGGCTCCGCAACCAGCGGATGCGGGTGCGCAGCCTGCGAGTCCCCCACCTTTGCGAACCCACGGACCAACCCCTACCGTGGAAGGCGTGGCATCTGAAGTAGAGAACGAAGCGCCGGCCGAGGCGGAGCGGCCCGACGACGAACTCCGACTGGGAGACCTCGTGGTGCTCATGGCCGAGCCGGGCCCCTTCACCGTGGTCGAGTTGGACCCGCCTGTCGTGACCATCGAGTCGCGCTACGGGCAGCGACGCCGGGTAAATGAGGTCACGCTTCGCCGCGTCACGGATGAGCCTCCTATCAACACCTGAGCGCTCCACCCCGGGCAACCCCCGGGCCCGCACGAGCGGCTTCTAGAAGCTTGTCCTAGAAGTTGCCGCCGCCGGCGCCGAACGAGAAGGTCGCGCCGTCTGAGCGGTTGCCCTGATCGTCGACGTTCCCGGCCGCGATCGAGAACTCGTGGTCCACGTTGTCCGCGGCGACATTCGTGTCGAAGTTGTTGCCGCCGACTGTGATGTCGAAACCCATCCCAAAGTTGTCGTTCGAGGTGTTCGACTTGAAGTCGAAGGTATCCTCGTCGACCTGGAACCCGTCCATCAGGTTCGCCTCGGCATCGTTCGACTCCACGTTGCTGTCAAAGCCCATGAACAAGAAGCCGTGGCCGAGGTTGCCCTGGTCTGTCAGCGAACCGGCACCGTTGTTGTTAATATCGTTCCCGATACCGCTGATCACGTAGCCGTGGCCGGCGTTCTCGTCGCTTCGGTTCGTGGTGATGTTGTTGCCATCGCCGGAGACGACGATCCCGTTTCCGTCGTTTAGCTTCACCGAGTTGGACTCGACCTTCGAACCCGCCGACGCGATCTGCATGCCGTCGCCACTGTTGAAGCGAACGTCGCTGTCCTCGATGAGATGCGGGCCGCCTTCCGCAAGGATGCCAACGAGGTTGCCCTCGACTTCGCAGCGGTTCACGCGAACGATCTGACCGTCCCCGTCGCCATCCGAACCGAGGATGTGAATCCCGATGCTCGGGAACGGCTCGGAGCGCAGCGCGCGGCAGTCGTTCAAGGTGCTATCATCACCCGACATCTCGAAGCCGATCGCATTTCGATCCGCCTTCACGTTTGCGACGACGACGTTCGCGCTGGTTGTGCGAACGCCCGCCTCGCGGTTCCTGCGGATGGTGAGATCCTCCACGCGCAGGCCGTCGTTACTACCGGAGTCACCGATGCCCACCGCGTAACGCTGGATCGCGCGGAACCGGGTGATCGTCACATTGGTCGCACCGTGCGCGAGGAGAATACCCGTGCCAGTCCGGTTCGAACTCCTCGAGGGTCCCGTTAGATCGTAGTCGCCACGCGCATCGATCGTCACATCCGAAGCCGACACGATCAGCCCGATCGAGCCGAGGCCGGCCGGGCTACAGTCGAGCTTCGCGTCGAGCCGCACCTCGTCGTCGGAGCCGAAGAAGGCCGCGTCGAGGGTCTGCCCGCAGTCGACGGTCGTCGCGGTGAGACTCGGGTAGAGCGTCGCCGCGGCAGGCTCCGTCGGGCCACCAACGCTGCCGCCACCGGCGCTCTCGCTGCATTCCGAGAAGAAGATGCCGTTCGTGACGTTTACGCTCTCCTCGTAGAGCCGATCCGTGAGGTCGCCCGCAAGGCCGCCGACGGTATTCCTGCCAGCGGGACAGCCGATCTCGGTCAGCAGGTCCGAGTGGAGGGTGGGATCATCGTCGTCCTCTTCGTCGTTACACTTCGCCAGCAGACCATCGTTTAGGTCGTCGAGTACGAGCGCTAAGCAGTCAATCACCTTGGGGTCGTTCGGAAGACCGGTGATCTCGTCGATACACGGCTCTTCACCGCTCTTTCGCTGCGCATTCAGCTCACACTTGACGACGCACTTGGAAAGATCATCCGCCCCGTCTTCCACGAGCCGAGCCAGCTTCGCGGCACAGTCCTCGGCTTTGCCCGAAATCGCACCGAGCGGGCGCGGGCAGCCTGCGTACGACGTCGAGTACAGGTTGGCGTCGAGCGCGCGCATGCGAGCCGTCGTCCCCAGCGCATCGTTCAACACGAACTCCTTTAGAGTCGTGTCTTCCCGCTGGCCGTGCGGACAGATCGCACGCAGCGCGGCGTCGTTGCACTTCTTCACTTCGCGGCGCAGCTTGTCGGCGGCCTTGTCGAGGTCGTCGAGGACATCCTCGTCGGTTGCGCAGTCCATGCGCTCGTCGTCCTTCAGGCTGTCCACCTGACAGTCACTCATCACCTCGGCGGCGTCGCCGACGTAACGCTTGAAGGCCTTCCCGGCCCGCTTCGAACAGATCTGGAGGGCAACGGCTGACTGCGCCGACACGATCGCGGGGACGAGCAGCCACGCCGCTGCGAGCGCGCAGAGAACCAGGCTGCTTTTGAGACGAATGGACACGCGAGTAAGACTCCTGTTTTTCGTACTCGCAGCATCGAGAAGGATCAGGGGCCGTGGGGAGGCCGAGGGGTCGGATGCGGTCCGCTGCGCTGGCCGATGATTACGCAAGCGACGTGCCACGAACAAGGCGGAAAGTGCAGAAAAATCAGGGCCTTTCTCCCGCCGAAGCCTTGCAGTTGCGCACGATCTTGCGAATCACGTGTACGCGACCACGCATCAGCGTGGGAAGGCGGCTGCCACGCCTCCGTCGACAGGCAGGGTCGCGCCCGTGGTCGGAGTCTGATTCGAGGCAAAAAAGACTACAGCGCGGCCTACATGGGCTCCAGAGATTATCGCGTGAAGTAGGTTCCGCTTCCGGTAGTGCTCCTGGAGCTCGTCCGCTTCGATGCCTTTCGAGGCAGCGCGGTCAGCGCCGATCTCGTTCCACAATCCAGAACGTGTCTCACCCTCTGAGAATACTGCGTCAGCATTGATCATGTTGACCCGGATACCGGCCGGAGCGAGCTCGATGGCGGCGACCTTGCCGAGTTGGTGGCCCGCGGCCTTGGAAGCGCTGTAGGCGCCGAAATCCGCCCCCGGCCCGAACACGTTCTTCGAGGCCTGCACGATGATGTTGCCGCCGGTCCCCTGCGCGCGAAGCACCCGAGCGCCCGACTGCATCGTGTGAAAGTAGCCCCCGAGGTTCACGTCGATCACTTTGTCAAAGCGCTTGGGGTCGGTGTCCACCAAGGACCCTACGTGCGCGATTCCGGCGTTCGGCACGACGATGTCCACGCCGCCGAACTGCCGGCTCGCCTGGTCGAACGCCGCCTCCACCGACGCCGGGTCCGTGACGTCCATCTTGACCGTCGAGCAGCCTGCACTCCCCGCGATCTCGGCGACGCGTGCGTGCGCCTTCTCGAGCCCCGCTTCGTCGATGTCGGCGAGGACCACGTGCGCTCCTTCACGCGCGAGCTCGAGACACACCCCGATGCCGATGGCTCCGGCCGCGCCGGTCACGAGAGCCACCTGACGTGACAGCGACTTCTCGACCGCCTTGCCGAGCTTCGCCTGCTCGAGGCTCCAGTACTCCATGTCGAAGAGATGGCCGTCGTCGAGCGCTTCGTAGCTCCCGGTGCGCTCGGCCTGCGATTTGATGCGCAGCGTGTGCTCCGTCAGATCCCCTGCGATGCGCGCGTCCTTTGCGGATTTCCCCGAACAGAACACACCGATGCCGGGCAGGAGCACGACGCGCGGGTCGGCGTCGAGCTTCGTGCGTTCGATCTTCTTCGCAGCGACCTGCGCGTCGAAATACGCATCGTAGCGCGCGCGGAACGCGTCGATCGCGGCGCGCAGCTGGTCGCGGATCGAGTCGTCGTCCCCGGAGAGATTCAGATCCGGCACGAATACCGGCGTCGCCTTGGTTCGAATGACATGGTCCGGTGTAAGCGGTCCACGTTCCGCGAGTGCTGCTGCGGTTGGCTCCGCGAGCAACGCCAGAAGGTCGTTCGAGACGCGGTAGTCGAGCACCATCCGTCGATACGGCTGATTCGCCCCGGGCGTTGCGGTCGCGAGAAGGCCCCGGAGAATGGGGGCCACGCGCGACGCACGGGCCTGCGCCTCTTGGGCAGACGCGACCGAACTGCCGACCGAAATCGGCTTCGCCTTCAACGCGAGGAACTTTTCGGCGCGATCGACGACTTCGATCGTCCGCTCGTAACTCGTGCGCGCGTCGCCGGCGAACGTGAACAAGCCGTGCTTCAGGAGGACCATGCCCTCGGCCTCGGGCTGCTTCTCGAACATCTCGGCCGCGAGTTTCGCGAGGTCGAATCCGGGCATCACGTACGGGACCAGCACCAGCTTGTCGCCCAACGCCTCAAGTACGAGATCGGCGCCGCCCGGCTGATTGGTCAGCGCGAGGATGGCATCCGCATGCGTGTGATCGATGAACGTGTGCGGAAGGAACGCGTGCAGCAGCGTCTCCACGGACGGGTTCGGCGACTTCGAATCGAAGAGTCGGATGCGCTGCTGATTCACCATCTCCTCGTCGGAAAGGCCGGGCAGCGATCGCAGGGCACGCAGAGGCTCGAGGGCCAGGGCGGGTAGTCCCGGAGGCTCGATTGAATCGAGGTCCCAGCCGCTCCCCTTCACACACAGAGCGTCTACCTTCTCGCCTAGGACCGTCTCCTTCACGATCTTCACCGACGTATTGCCGCCCCCGTGCATCACGAGGTCCGGGTCCTGGCCGATCAGCCGAGAGGTGTAGACCCGCAGCGCGAGGGGCTCTCCCCACTGCGCATAGCGATCTCGATATTCCTGGGCTTCGGTGTCTGACCAGCGGCTCTGCATGGAAACTCTCCTGGATGTTCTCTTGAGATGCTGATGGACTGTCGGCGGTCACGCGCCCCGCCGTGAGCGCCCTACCGGCGCCCCTTCTTGCGGGGCTCCCGCCTGCGCTGCTTGCTGCGCGGCTCCGGGGTGGTCGGCGCCTGCCGATCGTTCTTGGCAGCGACCCGGATGCGAATGCGAAGCGGCACCCCGATTAGCTCGAACTCCTCGCGCAGGATGTGTCGCAGGTAACGCTGATAGCTCTCGGCGAGTTCGCCGCCACGGTTCAGGAAGAGGGCCATCTCCTGGGGCGCTCGCCGGATCTGGGCCGAGTAACGCACCTTCACCGACTTGTTCCGCACGAGCGCCGGGGGCTGGTTCTCGACGGCCCGGTGCACCAACTCGTTCAGGCGGGGCGTCGGGATCTTGCGGCGATACCCCTTCACGACCATGTCGAGTGCCTGGTAGAGCGTGCGCATCCCGGTCCCCTCGAGCGCACTGATGCGCACGAGCGGCAGCGGTGGCCACTGAGGAAGACGGGCCGCGATCTGGTCGTGGCATTGTTGCGCAGCGAGCTGCGGCGCGAGATCGACCTTGTTCACGGCGATCACGAGGCCACGGCCACGTCTCCAAGCGAGGTCGGCCAACCGCATGTCCTGGTCGGTCACGCCGACCGTCGCGTCGATCACGAGGACGGCGACTTCCGTCCGCGCGAGCGCGCTCAGCGACGAAGACGCGGCAAAGCCCTCGATGTCCTCGACGATCCGGCTCGGCCGCCGGAGTCCGGCAGTGTCCACGACCAGGTACGTCTCTCCACCGTGCTCGATCTCGACGTCCAGGGCATCGCGCGTAGTCCCGGGCTTCGGGTCGACAATGGCGCGATCGTAGCCCACCAGCCGATTCAACAACGACGACTTACCCGCGTTCGGCCGACCGATGAGCGCGACGCGCGGGGGCCCCGTCGGCTCGGGGTGCTCGGGCTCTTCGGCCCCCTCCAACTCGTCGTCGAATCCCGGCTCGGGTTCCGGCTCGGGCTCCGGTGGCGTGAACGGCGAAACCTGAGCGCCAACCGCCGCCACGCACTCCCAGAGTTCCCCCAGGCCACGGCCGTGCGCGGCAGAGACTCCGACAATCTCGTCGGCCCCGAGAGCGGCGAACTCCGCCAGGCGACTCTCGTGCTTTACCTGGTCGATCTTGTTCACGGCGTAGATCACCGGCTTGCCCAGCGTCCGCAGACGCCGCGAGACGGCCTCATCCGCGGCCGAGAGCCCGCCCTGCCCGTCGAGCAGATGGACGATCACGTCCGCATCCGCGAGGACGACGTAGGTGCGGTTGTGGATGCGCTCTCCGAGGCTGCCGCTCAGCGGGGCCTCTTCGATACCGCCGGTATCGATGAGCTCGATCCGCCGACCGTCGCGTTCTATCTCGGCGCGGTTCTCGTCCCGCGTGACGCCGGGCGTATCGTGAACGATCGCCTTGCGACGTTTCAACAAGCGATTGAAGAGCGTCGACTTGCCCGCGTTCGGTCGGCCGGTGATCGCGACGATCAGCGGCCGTGCTTCGGTCGTCATAAACCCAGCTCCGACAGCGCGCGTTCCCTGGTGAACCACCGAGCGTCTACCTTCACGTGGAGGTCGAGATACACGCGCACGCCCAGGAAGCGCTCGAGCTCCAAGCGGGCGCGCATCCCAATCTCCTTCAGTCGCGAGCCCTTGTCACCAATCACGATGGCCTTCTGAGACTTCCGGCCAACCAAGATGGAGGCGGCCACGACGACGAGGTTCTTCCCCTCGCGCTCCTCGAAAGCCTCGACCTGCACCGCGCATTGGTAGGGAACCTCTTCGTGAGTTCCGAGAAGCAGCTGCTCTCGAATCATCTCAGCAGCGAAGAACCTCTCCGGGAGATCCGTCTGCGCGTCCGCCGGGTACAGCGGCGGCGAGACCGGCAGGCCTTCGCGGATGGTACCGAGCAGGTCGTCGACGTTCTCGCCCGTCTTCGCACTGATCGGGACAATGTGCCGCCCCGGCGCGATGTCCGCGAGCTTCTGCATCAACGGCAGGAGGTCGGGCTTCTTCGCGCGATCAATCTTGTTCACCGCGACCACGAGCGGCCGCGACTCAGCGGTAAGATCGCGGCCGACCTTCTCCTCCGCAGCCGCAACGCCGGATTCCGCGTCGACAATCCATACGACGACGTCGGCATCCGCCGAAGACTGCTGCGCGACCTTATTCATCCGCTGGCCGAGGAGGTTCCGCGCATGGTGCAGGCCAGGTGTATCGACGAAGAGATACTGCGCGTTGGGGCGCGACTCGATCCCGAGGATCCGGTTCCTCGTCGTTTGCGGCTTCGGTGTCACGATCGCGAGCTTTCGCCCGAGAACCTTGTTCAGCAGCGTCGACTTGCCGACGTTCGGCAGCCCAATCAGGGCGACGAAGCCCGCACGGTGTTCTTGTTCACTCATCGGATCCTGAGCCCTCTCCTGCCGTTCGTTCCGCATCGAGGAACTCGAGGGCCTCGCGCGCCGCGAATTGCTCCGCGAGCTTTTTACTTCCACCGGTTCCCGTTCCGAGAACCCGACCGGATAGCGCCACGCGACTCTCGAAAGCCTTCGCGTGGTCCGGGCCGGTCGTACCCAGAAGTGTGTAGTCCGGCGCACGCCGAAAGTCCCGCTGCGTCCGCTCCTGCAGGCGAGTTTTGTAATCTCCCAGATCGTCGTCCGATGCCTCGTCCAGCGGTCTCTCTATCTCACCGGCGAACGCCCGGAGCACGACGTCGGTCACGGCCCCGTATCCCCCGTCGCGGTAGACCGCTCCCACCACGGCCTCGAACGCTCCCGCGAGAATGGACGTCTTCCCGCGCCCACCGGTCTTCTCCTCGCCCCGCCCCATCGACAAGCAGGGACCGAGCGACAGCTTCTCCGCCCGCGACGCGAGGGATTGGGCGTTCACGAGGGCGGCCCGCCGCCGTGAGAGACGTCCTTCATCCGCATCGGGCCACGCTTGGAACAGGAGGTCGCTCACGACGAGCCCCACGACGGCGTCCCCCAGGAACTCCAACGTCTCGTTGTGCTCGCCCTGCCGTGCGGTGGCCGAGCAATGGGTCAACGCGGCGCGCAGAATCGGCTCTCGGGAGAACCGGTAGCCCAGACGCCCTTCGAGGCCGGCGCGCAGCTCCGGATTTAGTGTGCGATCCATCCGCCCCCCAGAACGCGTTCCCCGTCATACCAGACCGCCGCCTGGCCGGGAGTGACTCCGGGCGTCGGCTGGTCGAACTCGACGCGTGCCGTCTCGCCATCGACGTGCACCGTACAACTGACCGGTTCGTGACGATGTCGAAGCCGCACGGAAGCGCGCCCGGGGCGCGGCGCATCGGTCCAGCGGACGTCACGCACAACGAGGCCGTCTCGATCGAGATCCGTCCGCGTTCCCACCACGACCGTCCCGGTGTCGCCGTCGATGGCCGTGACGAAGCGCGGCTCGGAAGCCCCGCCGCCGAGCCCTCGTCTCTGGCCCACCGTGAACTGATGAATGCCGTCGTGACGCCCGATTTCGTGGCCGCCGGCATCCTGCAGGACCCCGGGCCGTCGTTGCTGCGGGTCCAGTTCCCTCTCGACGAAGTCGCTGTAGCGCTCGCCCGCCACGAAACAGATGTCCTGGCTCTCGGGCTTGTTCGCGACGGGAAGCGACAACGCCTCCGCGACCCTACGGACCTCCGGCTTCTCGAGACGCCCAACGGGGAACAGCGTCCGTCCGAGCTCCTGCTGACCGAGCGTGAAGAGAAAGTAGCTCTGATCCTTTGAGGCGTCGCGACCGGCGTACAGCGCAAAGACGCCGTCTTGCCGCCGGATCCGCGCGTAGTGCCCGGTGCCCACGGCGACCGCGCCGACGGTCTCCGCGTAGTCCCAGAAGGCGTCGAACTTCACATCGCGGTTGCACAACGTGCACGGGTTCGGGGTTCGGCCCTCCGCGTAGCCGGCCACGAAGCGGTCGATCACCTTCTCCTGGAAGACGTCACGGAGGTCGACGACATAGTGCGGGATGCCGAGACGCTCGGCCGCGCGCCGGGCGTCGTCGAAATCGTCAAGCGAACAGCAACCGCGGTGTCCATCTGCCCGCGCGGACGAGGTGCCGAGCCGCATCGAGACTCCCACGACGTCCAGTCCGGCCCCTCGCAGCATCGCGGCGGCAACGGCGCTGTCCACACCGCCCGACATCGCAGCAACGACGCGCGCGCCGGGAGCCAGATGCTCGGAGCCGATCTCGCTCGGATCCAACGCACGGCCCGCGACGGCGCCGAAGGCCTCGGCGATCTCTTCAGGCCGCATCGTGCGCCCCCGCGGCCCGCGCGGCCCTCTTGTCGCGCGCCGCGCAGACGACGTCCACGACAATACGCGCCGCAGCCTCGGCGTCGGCGCGTTCGAGTTCCGGCCCGAACGAGAGCCGCAACGCACCCAAGGCGACATCGTCGTCGCATCCGATGGCACGAAGCACGTGCGACGGCTCCGGGGCCGCTGCCGCGCAGGCGGAACCCGTGGACACCGCCACGCCCTGAAGATCGAGAGCGACCGCCAGCGCATCCCCTCGCAGGCCGGGAAAGGCGACGGCAAGCGTACCGGGCAGACCGTCCGCCGTACCGAAGCGCTCGATCGGAGCGGCGGCCCCGCTCACGAGGGCCCAAACCGATTCCTTGATGGCGCGGACCCGGGTCGCGTACGCCTCGCGCTCCTCTAAGGCCAGTCGCGCCGCACAACCGAAGGCGACGATACCTGCCGCGTTCTCCGTGCCGGCGCGGCGCTCGCGCTCTTGGGGCCCGCCAACCAGGAGCGCCTCCGGCGTCACGTCTCGACGCAGCACGAGCGCGCCGATGCCCGCCGGAGCACCGAGCTTGTGCCCCGAGATGCTCAGCAGATCGACGTCGGCCGCGGCCACGTCCACGGGAAGCTGGCTGACGGCCTGGACCGCATCACTGTGCACGCGCGCATTCGGATTCGTCTCGCGGACGGCAGCGACGATCTCTGCGATGGGTTGGACGGCGCCGATCTCACCGTTCGCCCAACCGATGCTCACGACCGCGGTCTCGGGCCCCACGGCGTCCGCCACCACGCTTGGCGTGAGGACGCCGTCTGCGCCCGGAGACAGCATCGTCACGACCGCTCCCTGGCGGTGCGCCGCCTCGGCGGACGCGAGAACCGACGCGTGCTCGGCCGCATTCGACACGATTCCATCTCCCGAACGGGCGAGACCCCGGACTGCGAGGTTGTTCGCCTCGGTGCCGCCGCTCGTGAACACGACGTCGGCCGGCTGCGCGCCGACCAGGCGGGCGACGGACGCACGCGCCTCCTCGATCGCAGCACGCGTTCGTCTTCCGGCCGAGTGTAGGCTCGACGGGTTGCCCGCCGGCGTGCGAAGCCAGTCGGCCAACACCGCAGCGACCTCGGGGCGCACGCGCCCCCCGGCGTTGTGGTCCAGGTACATCGGCCTACTTCTTTAGCAGATGAAGGTCGCCTGGCGCTTCGTCGCCCGAAGCCGGCTCGGCCGCGGCGGCGGCCTCGCCCTGCAGCTCCGTGACCCGCTTTTCGAGACTTTCTATCTGCTCAGTCAGACTCGAGATCGTCCGGACCAGCGGATCCGGGAGGGCCGCGTGGTCGAGACTAAGAAGCGGGCGGCCGCTCTCCGAATGCTGCCCGCTCTCCTTCACGATTCGGCCCGGTACGCCGACCACCGTGGCGTGGGGAGGCACCGAGTCGACCACCACCGAGCCCGCCCCGACGCGGCTATGGCGCCCGATCGTGACCGGCCCCAGAACCGTCGAGCCGAGCCCCACGACCACGTAGTCCTCGATGGTCGGGTGCCGCTTCCCGCGCGTCAGGCTCGTCCCGCCAAGGCTCACGCCCTGGTAGATCAGGACGTCGTCTCCGATGATCGTCGTCTCGCCGACCACGACACCCATCCCGTGATCGATGAAGCAGCGTCGCCCGATTTCCGCGCCGGGATGGATCTCGATCCCGGTCACGAATCGAGCAAAGGACGACATCACCCGCGGGACCAATCGCAGCCCGCGACGCCATAGGGGATGCGCGAACCGGTGTGAGATCAGCGCGTGCAAGCCCGGGTAGCACAGGAGGATCTCCACGACGGAGCGAGCCGCCGGATCGCGCTCGAACGCGACCAGAACGTCCTCTTTCAGTCTAGACCAAATGGGCATCGCTCGTCCCGCTCCACGCGGACTCAGGCGGAGTTCGTCGCAGACGCCGCCGCGGCGCGCTTGTCGTCTTTGTACAGCTTGAAGTCGATCGCGTCCACGAGAGCCTGATAGCTCGCGTCGATGACATTCGGGGACACGCCAACGGTCGTCCAGTGCCCGTGCGAGTCGTGCGACTCGACCAATACGCGAACCATCCCCTCGGTTCCCTGCTTGTCATCCAAGACGCGCACTTTGTAGTCGACCAGACGCATCTCTTCTATGGCGGGATAGAACTTCGAGAGCGCCTTTCGCAACGCGGAATCGATCGCATTCACTGGGCCGTTGCCCATCGACGCCGTATGCTCGAGGCGCCCGTCGGGCCCCCGCACCTGGATCGTCGCCTCCGCGATCGGATCCTCATCCTCGGAACGCTTCTCGTTGATCACGCGAAAACCGACCAGCTCGAAATGGCGAAGCTTCGTCCCCTTGATGGCCTTCTGCAGGAGCAGCTCGAACGACGCATCGGCACCCTCGAACTGGAAGCCCTGATGTTCGAGCTCCTTCAGCTCCTTCAGGAGCGCGGCAACCTTCGGCTCGAGCTCGGCCGGATCGATGCCCAGCTCCTTGGCCTTATAGAGAAGATTCGAACGGCCGGCCTGATCCGAGACCAGAACCCGCTGGTGGTTGCCGACGATCTCCGGCGCGATGTGCTCGTAGGTTTCGGCGTGACGGCGGACCGCCGAGGCATGCAGTCCCGCCTTATGCGCGAAAGCGCTCCGCCCGACGTAGGCCTGCTGCTTGTTCGGCTCACGGTTGGCGAGCTCATCGACGAAATGCGCCAGCTCGGTAAGGCTCTGCAAGGCTTCTTCCGTGACACAGTCGTAACCGAGCTTGAGCTGCAGGTTCGGCACGATTGAAACGAGGTTTGCGTTCCCGCAGCGTTCACCGACCCCGTTTACCGTCCCCTGCACCTGCACGCATCCGGCCTGCACACCGGCGATCGAATTCGCGACCGCCATCTCTCCGTCGTTGTGACAATGGATACCGAGCGGCGTCTCGACCAGGGCTCGCGCCGCCTCGACGCCGGCCGTGATGTCGCCCGGCAGACTTCCGCCTCGCGTGTCGCAGAGGCAGAGCAGCGTCGCACCACCGTCGGCGGCCGCCTTCAGGCACTTGAGCGTGAACTCCGGACGCGCGGCCCACCCATCGAAAAAATGCTCCGCGTCGAAGATCACCTCGTCGAGGTTGGCTCGCAAGTGGCGCATCGTGTCGTGGATGATGTCGAGGTTCTCTTGCTCGCTCACGCGCAACGCCTCGCGCACGTGTAAATCCCACGTCTTGCCGACGACGCAGGCCGCGCTCGTGCCGGCCTGTAGAAGCATCGCCAGGTTGTCGTCCTTGTCGGCTTGGGTTCCAGCGCGGCGCGTCGAACCGAACGCCACCACAGTCGCGGTCTTCAGACCGAGCGCGAGAGCGGGCGCAAAGAACGCCGCGTCGCGCGGGTTCGAGCCTGGCCAGCCGCCTTCGATGTACTGCACGCCGAAGGCGTCGAGGCGTTCGGCGACGGCGAGCTTGGATTCCACCGAGAGATCGACCTCCTCGCCCTGGCATCCATCGCGCAGAGTCGTGTCGTAGATCTGGACCGGCTTCATGAGGCGACCTTCCCGTCGCCCACCAGGCGATCGTGCAGAACTCGCGTCGCGAGTTCGACGTACTTGGAGTCGATCACCACCGACACCTTGATCTCGGACGTTGAGATCATGTGGATGTTGATGCCCTCGGCTCCGAGAATTTCGAAGATCCGCGCCGCAACTCCGGCGTGGCTCCGCATCCCGAGCCCGACGACCGAAACTTTCGCGATGTCGCCTTCGGTGAGCGGCTCTCCGGCGCCGACCTCGGTGCTCACGGCGCGCACGATCTGGAGCGCCTTCTCGACGTCGTTGCGCGGGACGGTGAACGTCATGTCCGTCGTGCCGTCGGCGGACACGTTCTGGATGATCATGTCGACCACGATGCCCTGCTCGGCAATCGGAGAGAAGATGTGCGCCGCGAGGCCCGGCTGATCCGGGACGTGAGGGAGCGTGATCTTCGCCTGGTTGCGATCGAACGCAACGCCAGAGACCAGCACATCTTCCATGTTCGACTCCTCGGGAACGACCCATGTTCCCGTCTCTTCATTGAAGCTCGAGCGCACGTGCACCCGCACTCCGTATCGCTTCGCAAACTCGACCGAGCGGATCTGGAGCACCTTGGCCCCGAGGCTCGCGAGCTCGAGCATCTCTTCGTAGGACACCCGCTCGAGCTTCCGGGCCTCCGGAACGACCCGCGGGTCGGTCGTATAGACCCCATCGACGTCCGTGTAGATCTCGCACGCGTCTGCGGACGTCGCCGCGGCGATCGCGACGGCGGTGGTATCGGACCCGCCGCGGCCGAGCGTGGTGATGTCGCCCGCTTCGTTCACGCCCTGAAAGCCCGCAACGATCGCAGCGCCCCCCTCGTCGAGAAACCCGCAGAGGTTGTCGCCGTCGATCGAGCGGATCCGCGCGCGACCATGATCCGCGTCGGTGTGGATCCGAATCTGATGTCCGAGAAAAGAGCGTGCCCGCGTCCCGCGGTGGTTGAGCGCGATCGACAAGAGAGCCGCACTCACCTGTTCACCGCTAGCGATCACGACATCCGTCTCACGAACTTGGGGCTCCTTACAGATGCCCCCTGCGAGTTCGAGAAGCCGGTTCGTCTCTCCCGACATCGCCGAGACGACGGCGATCACGCGATTCCCGGCATCCACAGTCGCAGCGACTCGCCGTGCGACGTCCTGGATGCGCTCGATCGAGCCGACGGACGTGCCGCCGTACTTCTGTACGACCAAGGGCTTCATGCCCAAGCGCCCCCGAGAGCCTGAAGAGCGATGGCCGCGCGGGCCCCTCGCGCTTCCAGCCGCAGCTGCCGCTCGGTCTCGCCCGGGCCCGGCTCGATCTCGATGACCAACGCGTCGAGGTCCTCGCTGTCGACCAACTGCTCGAACCACTCCACGACCGCCACGCCGTCACCGTCGAGCAACTCCGCCAGCCATTCCGGGTCGGGAGGCGAGTCGCCGTGGCGGTAGAGGTCGATGTGAGCGATCGGAAGCCGACCTTCGTACTCGGCCGCCGTGAGAAACGTGGGGCTATGGACGTCTCGCTCGTCGACGCCGCAGCCACGGGCGATCCCGCGGACGAGCGCGGTTTTTCCGGCACCCAACGGGCCGATCAGACCGACGATCGCGCCTCGACCGAGGACGCCGGCCAGGCGTTCACCGAATCCTTCGGTCTCGCCTTCGGATGTGGTCTGCACATTCACGCTCGCAGCACGATAGCAACCACCCGTGGGTGGTGCACCGGCGCGGGACGCCAAATCCGCCTGCAGCCACGGGCGTGGAAACGCGCGCCGGGTCAGGCAGAGGCCGCCGAATCAGACCTGTGCAACTCCTCCCGAGCGGGCGGAAGCTCATCGGCCAACTCCGACGCGAGAAGGCCCGCACTACCGAAACGCCGGGCGAGGCGGTCCCCGGCGAGGCCGTGGAGGAAGACCCCAAGCCGCGCGGCGTCGAAGGCATCCACGCCCTGGCCCAGCAGACTCCCGATCAGTCCGGCGAGCACGTCGCCCGTCCCGGCCGTCCCCAGGATCGGCCCGCCGTTGAGATTGACCCCGACGCGCCCGTCCGGCGCGGCCACGAGCGTGCCGCTGCCCTTGAGGACGACGACGGCACCGGTCCGCTTCGCGAGATCGAGCGCCGTCCGCCGACGCTCCGCCTGGACCTCCTCGATCGACGCCCCGACCAGACGCGACATCTCACCGGGGTGCGGCGTGAGCACGACCGGCGCGCGGGCCTTCCGCAGAACCTCCGGCCGATCGGCGAGCGCGTTCAAGCCGTCGGCGTCCAGCACCATCGGTACGCGCGCACGCTTCACCAGCGAACTCACCAGACGGGCCACCGACGGCGTGGTGCCGAGCCCCGGACCGATCACGAGCGCCTTCTTTCCCGCGAGACGCTCCGTCCACTGCGCGACGGAGAATCGGTCTTCCACAGCCGACGTCATGACCTCCGGCAGGCACGCCGCGATCAGCGGCTGCACGGCACTCGGGCAGGCGATCGTCACGAGACCCGCTCCGGCGCGAAGAGCACTCCGCCCGGCGAGCACCGCGGCGCCGCTCGTACCGACGGCGCCGGCCACGAGCAGGAGATGGCCGTGCGTACCCTTGTGACCATCCGCCACCCTGCGCGGGAGCAGCGCTCGCATCGAGGTGGTGTCCGAGCCGACCGGCAGCGGCGCCTCTTCATCAAAGGCCTCCTCGGCGAGACCGATCTCCACCAGTTCAAGCTCTCCGACCCACGGCCGCGCGACCGGCAGCACGAGACCGAGCTTGGTGGCGCCGAGTGTGTACGTGAGATCGGCGCGCACGGCGGTGCCGAGCGGCACGCCCCGATCGCCGTCGAGACCCGACGGCAGGTCCACGGCGACGACCGGCGCACGACGTCCACGCTTTGCCTCGCGCGCGTTGATCGCGTCGAATGCCTCGGCCATCGCGCCCTGCACTGGACGCCGAAGCCCCGTTCCCAGAACACAGTCCACGATGAGGCCACTAGCGGCGACGGCCGCCGACAGCTCGAGCCGCACCGTGGTGCTGCGACCCTTGCCCAACTCCAAGGTGCGGCCACGCCGGCGGCGCCAACGGTCTAGGTTGGCTTTCGCATCGCCCGCGATGCGCGAGGCATCCGTCAGGAGTGCGACCCGCACGCGGTAGCCCCGCGTGGCCAGGCGCCGCGCGATGACGAAACCGTCGCCACCGTTGTTCCCCGCCCCAACGACCACGAGAACTCCGCGGTTGCACGCAGCCGCGGAGCGACGGTGGAGCCGGTCCGCCACGCCCTGCCCCGCGCGCTCCATGAGCTCGAGTGACGGCGTCCCAAGAGCGATCGTGCGGGCGTCGAGCCGACGCATCTGTTCCGAAGTCACCAGACGCATGTCGGGTCCTCGCACGGCGGCGCGAGCGAATCCAGCGTTCGAGAAAAACCTACGAGGCGCCTTCGCTCTCGCGGATCGCATCCGCGATCCCCTCGGCGTGAGAGCGCACCTCGCCCTCGTGTTCTCCCTCGACCATGACGCGGATGAGGGGCTCCGTGCCGGAGGCCCGAACCAGCACGCGGCCGCGATCCCCGAGACCGCCCTCGACCTCCTGGATCGCACCGGCGACCTTCGCGTCGGCCGTGACGTCCCGGCGCTCGCGCACGCGCACGTTCACGAGAACCTGCGGGTAGCGCGTCATCGCTTTCGCGAGTTCCGACAGGGGCCGCTGCGCGCCGACGAGGATCGACAGGATCCCGAGTGACGTGATCAGTCCGTCCCCAGTCGTATTGTGATCGAGGAAGATGATGTGGCCGGACTGCTCTCCGCCGATGTTGGCGTTGCGCCTGCGCATCTCCTCGACGACGTAACGATCACCGACGGGAGTGCGGACGAGCGAAACACCCATCTCACGCAAGGCGACCTCGAGGCCGAGGTTTGACATGACCGTGGCGACCACGGCGCCGTTCTTCAGCGTCCCATTCTGCGACATCTGGTGGGCGGCGATCGCGAGAACCTGATCGCCATCGACCAATTGCCCCTTTTCGTCGACGAGTAGACACCGGTCGGCGTCTCCGTCGAGCGCGAGCCCGACGTCGGCCCCGACCTCGAGTACGCGCTTCTGCAGCGCCTCGGGGTGCATTGCACCGCAATGGTCGTTGATGTTCTCACCATCGGGTTCGCAACCGATCGTCCAAACCTCCGCACCGAGTTCTTCCAGAACCTCGGGCGCGACCTTGTAGCCGGCGCCGTTCGCCGCATCCACGACGATCTTCAGCCCGTCGAGCGTTCGATCGCGCGGGAACGTAGTCTTCGCGAAAACGTTGTAGCGGCCGAGAGCGTCGTCGATCCGGAAGGCCTTACCAACGTCGCCGGCGGTCGGCCGGAGGTGATCGATCGATCCGGCAAAGACCAGGTCCTCGATCTCGGCCTCGACCGCGTCGGGCAACTTGAATCCGTCGCGAGCGAAGAACTTGATGCCATTGTCCTGAAAGGCATTGTGCGAGGCGGAGATCACCACGCCCGCATCGGCGCGCAGGCTGCGAGTGAGGAACGCAATTCCGGGCGTCGGCATCGGGCCGACGAGAAGGACATCCACGCCCATCGAGCAGATTCCGGAGGCCATGGCGGTCTCCAACATGTAGCCCGAAACTCGGGTATCCTTACCGATGAGGATCTTGTGCCGCCTCGGGCTCTCGCGGAACACGTGCGCCACGGCCCGACCCAGTCGCAGAGCGACCTCGGAGGTCATCGGGTCGGCATTCGCCACACCCCGAACTCCATCGGTACCGAACAGCTTTCTTTTCGTCGTTTCGCTCACTGGTTCTCCTCGGGCGCAGGCAGGGGTAGCGCGGGCATCAGTGGCCCCACCAGTTCTCTATCGGCCTCTTGGGCCTCGGGCTGCAGCGTCACCGTCGGGGGCTCGAGTCGTAAGACCTCGTAGCCCGGCGGCAGCGTGACCAGGGGACGCACCTCTACCGCCGCCCGTCCTGCCAGCGCCGCCGTATCGACGTACGCGGCCCCGGGCGCCAACTCCAGGGAGCCTATCTCCACCGCCGGCCCGCGAACGACGATCCGGACCCGGTCCGGCTCTGCGACCCAGTGCCCCTCGGACCCCTGAATCTCGAGCGCCACGTTGTCGAACGTCCTCTCGGAGAGCTCGCGTTCGACCACGATCTGGACCGCGATCGTCGGCTGCCGGAGCTGCACCAGGCCACCGGGCCCGAGCAGGTCCAACGTCCGTTCGTTCACACCCGGCTGTAGCGTTGCGAGGTCGAGCGCCTGAGTCTCGACCTCGGTCACCGCCGCGACTCGACCCCTCGGACCTGTCACACCGACCTCAGACGGGAGGAGCTGCTCCTCGACGACCTTGAGGCCCGGCTCCATCTCGCCGCGGGAGTCGAGACGGATGGGTAGCTTCCGGCGAACCAGCCGGTCGATCGAGAGACTCACGCGCGATGGCGTGACGCGGTTCACCTCGACGCTTCTCGGCAGCGCGAAGTCCTTCGCGTTGAGCGTGTACGTCGCGACGCCCGGCTGCACGCCGGCCAGGTCCAGAGACGTCTGCAGGCTCTGCGCGTCGATGCTCGACAGCATCAGCCCCGAACCGCTGACGCGGACTTCGATGTAGTCCGGCGCCGTGCTCGTGATCACCATCCCCGCGGGGACATGGATCAGATCGAGACGGACACGAAGCGTTCGCTCACTCGTGCGCGCGCCGGCGTTCACGAAGAACCAGAGGCCCGAAGCCAAGAGGAACGCAAGCAACCACGTTCCCAGATCGGCCCAGGAGGGGCGCAGGAACGTCTGGAGAATCCCGCGAGGGGCTCGTCCCGTCGGCTTCACGGCAACGCCAACTGCGCCAACGTCGTCCGGAGACTGCCAGCGTCCATGTCGCGGGTGATTCGCCCCTCTCGCACGAGCGAGATCTGACCCTCTTCTTCGGAGACCACGATGACCGCCGCGTCGGTCTCCTCGGTCAGGCCGATTGCGGCGCGATGTCGTGAGCCGAGAGACCGGCTGACGACCGCGCTGGTCGTCAGCGGCAGGAAGCAGCCGGCCGATGTGATGCGCCCCCGGCGAACCACGACCGCGCCGTCATGGATCGGCGACGAGGGCAGGAAGATCGAGACGAGCAGCTCGCGGCTGACCCGCGCGTCGAGCGGCGTGCCGGCCTCCAGGTACTCGCTGAGACCGACCTCGCGCTCGAAGGCAATGATGGCACCGACGCGTTTTGTCGCGAGAAGAACGGCCGCGCGCGCGACCTCTTCGATCATCTCGTTGCGGCGTTGGCGATCCCCACCGAACAGGGTTCCGCGACCGACCCGCGTGAGCGCTCGCCGGATGTCGCTCTGAAACAGGATGACTATGACCAGCAAAATCGACGAGAGGAAATTGCTGAGAATCCACGAGAGTGTGTACAGCTCGAAGTACTGCGACGCGGAGAACAGGGCCGCGACCATGAGCATGCCGATCAACATCTGCACGGCGCGCGTGCCGCGGATCTGGTTGATCAGCCAGTAAATCAGACTCGTGATGATGAGGATGTCCGCGAGGTCCGCGAGTCGGACGTTGTCGAACAGCCCCTCCATCGCTCAGGCCTGCTCGCCTTCCAGAAGGGCGAGTGCCCGTCGGGTCGGACCGACGTCGTGCGCCCGGACCAGCACCGCCCCACGCTCTGCGGCGAGGACCGCCGCGGCGAGCGATGCCTCGAGGCGGTCGTCCGATGTCGTCTCGCCGAGGCCCGCACGGCGCATGGGAGCAGCCAGAAAGCTCTTGCGCGACAACCCGATCACGACCGGAAGACCGAGCACTGCGAGACCGCCCAGGCCGAAGAGCAGCTCGCGGCTCGCCGCCGCGCCCTTGCCGAACCCGATTCCGGGATCGATCCAGATGCGAGATTCGTCGACCCCGGCCGCTCTAAACGTGGCAACCCGTTCGGCGAGCTCCGCCGTCACCTCCTGGACGACGTCGTCGTAGCCCGGTGCATCCCGCATCGTCGCCGGGGTTCCGCGGATGTGACCGATGATGATGGTCGCACCGGAGTCCGCGATCGCGTGGGGCATGTCGTCGTCGAGCAGGCCGCCGCTCACGTCGTTTACTATCGTCGCTCCGGCCAAAGTGGCTGCACGCGCGACCGACGCCTTGTAGGTGTCGACCGAGACGGGCAGGTTCGCGTGCGCGCACCGCGCGGCTTCGATTACCGGAAGGACCCGAGCCAGTTCTTCTGCGGCCGGCACCTCGCAGGCCCCGGGGCGCGTCGACTCACCGCCAACATCGAGAACATCCGCCCCCTCGGCGACCATCGTGCGAATATGATCGGCCGCCGACTCCGGGCCGGGAGCCCGGCTGGCGGGATGAAATGAGTCCGGCGTGACGTTCACCACACCCATCACGCCGATGCGCCGCCCCGAAGCCTGCCAGGGCAGATCACCTTTGGGCACAGCCGCAAGCGTCACGCGCGAGGGCGTGCTGAATTCGCGTCGAGAAGACGACGGTTCAGGCCGTGGCCGGAACCGGGTCGCCGCCATCCCCATCTCGGTACGTGTCGACCAGCTCGTCGATCTCCGCCGTATCGAGAACCTCGCGTTCGAGAAGAGCCTTCGCGATGGCATGCAGCACCTTCACGTTGGTAGTCAGCAAATCCTTCGCGCGCTCGTAGCCACGCTGGATCAGGCCTCGGATCTCTACGTCGATCTCGTTCGCGGTCCCCTCGGAGTAGCCGGGCGTCTGATTGAAATCCCGCCCGAGGAACACGTTTTCGTCGCTGCTGCCGAATGTGATGGGCCCGAGCTTCTCGCTCATGCCCCACTCGCAGACCATCTTGCGCGCGAGTTCCGTCGCACGCTCGAGGTCGTTCCCCGCGCCGGTCGTGACCTGACCGAGAACGATCTCTTCTGCCGCGCGCCCGCCGAAGAAGATCGCAAGATTATCTTCGAGACGATCCTTGCTCGCCGTGTGGCGGTCATCGGACGGAACCTGCTGCGTGAGGCCGAGGGCCATGCCCCGGGGGATGATCGTGACCTTATGCACCGGATCCGCACCCGGAAGGAGCTTCGCCACGAGTGCGTGACCGGCCTCGTGGTAGGCCGTGTTCCGCTTCTCCTCGTCGCTGATGATCATCGAGCGACGCTCGGACCCCATCATGACTTTGTCTTTGGCCAGCTCGAAGTCTTGGTGCTCGACCTTCTCTTTGTTCATGCGAGCAGCGAGCAGCGCGGCCTCGTTCACGAGATTCTCAAGATCAGCGCCCGAGAACCCCGGAGTGCTACGCGCGAGGATCTCGACCAAGACGTCGTCCGACAGAGGCACACGACGCATGTGGACGTTGAGAATCCCTTCGCGGCCCTTCACATCGGGACGCGGCACGATGACTCGACGGTCGAAGCGTCCGGGACGCAGAAGAGCCGGGTCGAGGACATCGGGGCGGTTCGTCGCTGCGATGAGGATGACGCCTTCGTTCGATTCGAACCCGTCCATCTCGACCAGCAGCTGGTTCAGAGTCTGCTCACGCTCGTCGTGACCACCGCCGAGTCCGGCACCGCGGTGCCGCCCCACGGCGTCGATCTCATCGATGAAGATCAGACAGGGAGCGTTCTTCTTTCCTTGGATGAAGAGATCGCGGACGCGGGAAGCGCCCACGCCGACGAACATCTCGACGAAGTCCGAGCCGGAGATCGAGTAGAACGGAACCCCGGCCTCGCCCGCGATGGCGCGCGCGAGAAGCGTCTTTCCGGTTCCGGGCGGCCCGACGAGAAGCACCCCCTTGGGAATGCGACCACCAAGCTTCGTGAACCTCTTGGGATCCTTCAGAAAAGCGATGATCTCTTCGAGCTCTTCTTTGGCTTCCTGCACGCCCGCGACGTCGGCGAAGGTATGCTTGTCCTGCGATTCGGAGAGGAGCCGCGCGCGACTCTTTCCAAACGACATCGCCTTGCCGCCTCCGGCCTGCATCTGGCGCATGAAGAAGATCCAGACGCCGATCAAGAGCAGCATCGGGAACCACTGCACGAGCAGAATCACGTACCAGGGGTCGCCATCCTCGGGCTTCGCCTGGATCTGAACGTTCTTGTCACGCAGCCGGGTGACGAGCTCGCTGTCGCCGGGGTCGTAGGTGCTGAAGCGCTCCCCATTCTGGAAGCGACCACGGATCACCTTGCCCTGGATGACGACCTCCGCAATCCGGCCCTCATCGAGCGCGGCGGAGAAATCGCTGTAGTCCCGTTCGGGATCTCTCACCTGCTGCTTGCTGAAAATCTGGAACAGCAACAAGAAGAGCAGCCCCAACACGAGCCACAACGCCAAATTACGTGAGAACTGATTCAATCCCGACTTACCCAAATTCCACCCGAAACTCTTGTGTTTCTAGCACGCTGCCCAAATGGCGGCAATTGATTCGCTCGGCACGAAGCCGCATCCGCCTCGTTGTACTCGGGCCCGGCAGCACGGTGCTATCGATCGCGACGCCAGGCACCCACACTATATCGGCACCTCTCGTAACAACCGCAAGCCGAGACCGCTCGGCCCGGGGAATTCGCTTATCGATGAACAGGTCCGAGAGCTTCCTGCGGCCGGCCCGGAGCCGGATCCGGTCGCCCGGGCGGACCGTACGGACCGTCAGGGCCCCCTCCACCCGGGCCGCATCCACCACCACCTCGGCGGGCGGGGTCCCACTGCCTGCGGCCGCCGGGAGGGCCTCCGCAGAGAGCCGCCAGCCGGATTCCAGTTCCACGGCCCCCGGCGTCCCCCACGGGCGATCCTCGCGAGCCGCCGGGTGAACGGCCCCCGCCGGGCCGCATCGAAGCCGGTCGTAGCGGCGCTCCACCCGGTACCCGTGCAGATCGGTTCCGTCCGACGGGCCGCCGCCCCGCGCGATGCGAACGACGGCCCCGACCTGCGCCCGGGTTGGCCTCGCCCCACGCCTGGAAAGCCAAGAGTGCACAAGGCGGCCCGCACCCGCACCGGCCGACACCACCGCCGCCACGGCAAGGTCCCCTTCGCTTTGCCGGTCGAGGACCTCTGCGATCCAGAGATCGGCCAGCCTGGACTCGACGCGAAGGTCTCCCGCGAGGAGTGCAAGCCGTTCCGACATGTCGACGCCTAGTTCGCCCGAGAGAGCGGGGAGGACGTCGTGCCGGATCCGGTTGCGTGTGAATCTCGGGTCGAGGTTCGACGCGTCCTCGACCCACGTCCCCCCGACATCACGCAGGTACTGGACACACTCCGCGCGGCGGCGCTTCAGCAAAGGCCGGATTACACCATCTTCCCGCCGCATCTCCATCGCCGCGATCGACCGGGCACCGCCGCCACGCGCCAGCCGGTGCAGGACCGTCTCCGCCTGATCGTCGAGAGTGTGGCCGACGGCGACCGCCTGTGCCCCGCTCGCCTCCGCGATCCGAGCGAAGAAGCGAGCCCGGGCATCGCGCGCGCGCGCCTCCAGGTTGGACGAGGAAGACGACCCGAGGCCGTCGGCCCTTTCCTGGTGCGACGGCAGCCCCCATTCCTGCGCACACGACGCCACGAAGGCGGCGTCACGATCGGAGTCTTCGCCGCGAAGACCGTGGTCGAGGTGCGCCACATGAATCTCGAGCGGAAACCGGTGGCGCGTTCCAAGCGCGCGGAGCACGGTCAGGAGCGAGATCGAATCGGCCCCACCGGACACGCCCACCACGACGACCTCGCCCGCATGGAGCAGGTCCCCCTCGACGAGGTCTCGGAGCACCTCCGCCTCGAACCGGTATCCGGGATCCACGGGCGAAGCTTAGCACGACGGGGAATGGCGACGGGCGGAATTGAACCGCCGACTCAGGGATTATGAGACCCTCGCTCTACCAACTGAGCTACGTCGCCCCCGGTTTTCCAGCGAAGCGCCTCGTTAACAACGCACCGGCAGATTGTCGACTGGAACCGGGGCTACCGGGTGCACCCGAGTTCGGCCGAAACCTCCCTAACCGAGACGTCCGGCGAGCCGCGCTTCACCTGGTGCAGGAGCTCCCCTGTCAAATCCAGAGCCGAGAGCCTCCCCCCGTAGACACATCCCGTATCCATGCCGACCCGGCGGGCCGGCGAGAAGTGGACGTCCCGCTGTGGGGTATGCCCGAACATGACCGTCTCCGGGAAGGCGTGCTCCGCCGCGAAGAACTCCTCGCGGATCCAGAGCAGGTCGTCGGCGTGCTGATCCGCCAGAGCGACGCCCGGGCGGACCCCCGCGTGGACAAACGCCCACGGACCCTCGGTATGGGAGAGCACCAGCGCCTCGCGGAAGAACGCGATGTGATCCTCGGACATCCGCAAGCGCATGTCCTCGGCGAGATCGCCGCGGGCATCCGGGTCGACGCCGTAGCTCATCAGAGTCGCAGCGCCTCCCGCCCGCACGAAGATCCCGCCGTGCGTGCCGCCGAAGCCGAGAAAGTCCAGCAGCATCTCCTCGTGGTTTCCTCGCAGGAACACCGTACGCGGGAGGGCGCGCTTCAGGTCGAGCATCAGGTCGATCGTCTGCGCCGACGCATCCCCGCGGTCGATGTAGTCGCCGAGGAAGACGAGCCGGTCCGCCTCCGTCAGCGCGAGCGAATCGAGAAGTCGTCCGAGCTCCATCAGGCAGCCGTGAATGTCCCCGATGCACAGGACCCGACCTTCACTCATCCCTCATCCTCCTCGTCCGATACTCCGAGCACGCGAGCCAACGCACTCGGGTCCGCCAACGTTTCGAGAGCCGCGGAGTAAGGATCGGTATCTCCAGCCTTCAGGCGCTGCGCGGTCGCCGCAAGTGCTTCTGAGTCGAGCGCCCGCTCGAGGCGCAGCGAAAGCTCGTCGCGCAGGATCTCGAACCACTCCTGCAGCCGCCCCTCGGCGTCGTCCACGTGTGGCTGCTTTGCGCGCGCCTCCTCGTGCGCGTCGATGGCGGCCGCGAGCTCGTCCACGCCGGTCCCGTCCGTGCCTTGGGTGAGCAGCACGGGCACCTGCCAGTTCGCATCCGGGCGAAGTTGGAGCATGACCTCGAGCTCATTCTTCAGGCGCCGTGCACCATCGCGGTCGGCCTTGTTCACGACGAAGATGTTCGCAATCTCGAGCAGACCGGCCTTCATCACCTGAATGGTGTCGCCCGCTTCGGGCACGAGCACCACGAGCGTGGTCTGCGCGAGGCGCATGATGTCGAGTTCGGTCTGGCCCACGCCGACCGTCTCCACGAGGATGTCGTCGAATCCGAACGCATCAAGCAGGTGCACCACCTCCCGCGTCGCCCGCGCGAGTCCGCCGTGGCGACCGCGGGTGGAGAGACTCCGAATGAACACGCCCTCGTCGAGGAAGTGGTCCTGCATCCGAACCCGGTCGCCCAGGATGGCCCCGCCCGAGAAAGGGCTCGAGGGATCGACAGCCACGACACCCACGCGCCGGCCCTGCTTGCGAAGCAGGCCGATGAGCTTGTCCGTGAGGGTCGACTTGCCGGCGCCCGGGGGGCCGGTGACACCGAGGACCCGGGCGCGACCACACTTCGGGTACAGCGCTCCCATGAGCCGCGGGACGTCCGGCGCGCGATTCTCGACGAGCGTCATGAGGCGCGCCAACGCGCGCCGATCACCCGAGGAGAAACGTTCGAGTGTGTTCTGCAGGTCGCTCACCGTCGCTCCGCCCATCCTCACTAGAAACCGTATCATCGACCGGAAGCTCAGCCGGGTCGAGCGGTTTCGGAACCCATCGTTTTTCCGTCCGCACGGCAACGCCGCGGGCGACTCGTGCCGCCACCGCCTCGAGGTCCGGCATCGGCCCTCGGCGCAACGACGCGAGGCTCGTCACCTTGACGCCCACGAGCCCACAGGGTGCGATCCCGTCGAACCCGCGCTCCGCACGTTCATCCACGTTCAGCGCGAAGCCGTGCAGGGTCACTGCGCGCCGCACGCCCAGACCGATGGAAGCGAGCTTACGCGGCGCTTCGCCGTCCGACGTGCTCCACACCCCGGGGTAGCCCGCCCGGGGCATTGCTCCGATGCCCAGGCTCAGAGCGACATCACACAGCGCCTGCTCGACCGCGGAGACGAAGCTCCGCACACCACGACCGCGAGACGGCAGCTGGCACACCGGGTAGCCGATCAACTGCCCGGGACCGTGGTACGTGACGTCGCCGCCGCGATCCGTCCGCACTACAGGCCGGTCCGGACGCTCGACGCCTTCCGGCACCGAGGCGTTTCGGCCCACCGTCAGAACCGGGGGATGCTCGAGAAGGAGAAGCAGGTCGTCGATGCCGCCGCGCGCGCGCATCTCGGCAAGCCGCGTTTGCATGCGGCGAGCCGAGTCGTACTCGACGCGACCGAGAAAGCACCAACGCATATTCCCCACGTTGGCTGCGATACCCACCCGGTCCGGACCCCGCAAGAACCTTTCAGAACTCGCCCATCAATCCGTGGCGACGCATCCGCCGCCAAAGCGTCACGCGCGAGATCCCGAGCTCCCGCGCCGCGGCCTCCCGACGCCATCGATGTCGCCCGAGCAGACGCTCCAGTTCCTCCCGCTCCACCTCGTCGGGAGAGCTCTCCGCCACGACCGTCGCCCGCCGATCGGAGCCCCGCGACGCCGAAGACGGCAGCTGCCCGAGAGCCGACGCCCAGCCGGCACGCCAGCCGGCGACGTCCGCCACAGCCCTTGCCCGCTCGACGAAGTTCTCCAACTCCCGGACGTTCCCGGGCCAATCGTAGAGCTCCATCCGAGCGAGGTCCGCGGCGAGAGGAAGCGCTCGCCCGCTCGCGCCCGGGAAACCCTCGCCGCGCCCTCCGCGCTTCAGGAGGTGCGCTACGAGAAGGGAAAGATCGGACGGCCGCTCACGCAGCGGCGGCACCCTGACACGAAGCACGTCGAGCCGGTAGAAGAGGTCGCGCCGGAAGGTGCCCTGCTGGACCATCGACTCCAGGTTCCGATTGCTGGCGGCAAGGATTCGCACCTCTGCCGTCCGGAGGCGAGCCGTCCCAACGGGCCGATACTCGTGCTCCTGAATCAGTCGGAGAAGCTTCCCTTGGATCGACGCGGGAAGATCCTCGACCTCATCGAGCATCAACGTTCCGCCCGAGGCATGCTCCACCAGGCCGGCACGGTCGGAGCCCGCGCCGGTGTACGCCCCGCGGACGTGCCCGAACAACTCGGCTTCGGCAAGGGCTTCGGGCAAGGCGCCGCAGTTCACCGCAACGAAGGCCCCCTTCGCCCGCGTGCTCTCTCCATGGATCGCCCGCGCGACGAGTTCCTTTCCGACGCCGGTTTCCCCTTCGATCCGCACGGGCGCGAGGCTCCGCCCGCACCGGCGAACCTCTGCGCGAACCGCGCGCATCTGCGGGCTCGCCCCGACGAGTGTCGACTCGGGTCCCACCCGCCGTGCCGCCACCAAGTCGCCGAGGAGTCCGGCGACCCCGTCGACCGCGCCGCCGCCCTTAACGAAGTAGTCGAGGGCTCCCGCATGCAGCGCGCGCACCGCAGTGCGCGCCGAGCCATCGGCCGTAAGCAGGACAAACGGGACCTCCTCCCCGCGTCGGCGCAGCCCGCGCACGACGCCGAGCCCATCGCCGTCCGGCAAAGAGACGTCGAGCACCAGCACGTCGACCGGTGAGGACTCGACCCGAAGCGTTGCGGCTTCGAGCGACTCCGCCGTCTCTATCCGCAAGCCCGGAACCCGGTCACGAAGCGCCGCGACCAGGACCGCCGTATAGACGAGGTCATCATCGACGACGAGCGCCGTCGGTCGGTCCGGCGCGCCCCTATCCTCTACTCGTTCCATCGTTCACCACCCCGGGACGCCACCCTCGATTCGCGCGCGACGCTACCACGGGAGGCAGGCGGGTCCGGCCTGCACGCGAGACAATGAAGACGCGGTCGCACCCGGGGTGCACCGCGACGGGCGGGGCCGGCCTGCTTCGACCGGCCCCGGCGCGTCCCCCGGCCCCCTAGGCGGACCCCATGTCGCGCCCAAGCGACCCCCTCACCCAGAAAGCCAACGCAAGTCGTACGCCAGCGGGAACCGCATGGCAGGCGCTCGCTCCGCACCAAAAGTGGAACGGGTCGTTTCTCCGGCGCGAGCGAACCGTTACGAGAAAGGAACCGAGCGTTTCAATGTCCCCCACCGTTCAGCCCCCCGCGGCGAGAAAGCGCCAACCAGTGCGCCAGTGGTATAAAAACCTCCCGCTGATGGCGGGCCTCGTCCTGATTGCCCTCGGTTTAGGCAACTGGATCACCGGCTCGATACGAACGGCCGAGCACGCGCAGCAAATCGAGGAATCTCTCCAGGCGCCGTCACGCGGAGGTGTCTCCAGCAAACGGCCGAGCGCAGAGGAAGTCGAGATTGCACGCGTTCGGATGGACTTCTACCACGTCGTTGCGAGCGGCGGTCGTCTCATGACGGCAGCGGGATTTCTTTTAACGACATTCGGCCTTGCGCGTTCCTTGCGGCCGCGGGCAAGAAAGGGATGACCGAGCGGACACGGCAAGCACTCCTGCATATGCCCAAGGCGACGAACCTCATACTGCCAGCGGGACGCTCTTCAATCGGCAAACCCGAGTCCTGGCCCCTCCTTCCAGATGCCGCGAGGATCCTCGCGCGCGTGGCGCCTAGCTCCATCCCGGTGCTCTGCCTGGGCTCCAGCGGCACTGCGTTCGCGCGGCTCGCCGGGAGCGTGCATCGCGCAAGTCAGCGCGTGCGACTCGCACGCGTCGACCTCAGACGCGAGGGAGCCGGCGGCATTCTCGCGTTGCCGCACGGGTCCGAAGCTTCCTATTTGACGCTTGCGCTCGACGGGCTCGAGGCGCTCGATGACTCGGGACAGGGCACCCTCGCCTCCTATCTCGACGAATCGTCCCCACGCCTCATCTGCGCGACTCGAGTCTCAGCGGAGGACCTGACGGGAACCTTCCGCGCGGACCTGCTGGGACAGCTCTCGACGGTCACCGTGGACACACCAGCGCTGCGCGAGCGCGGGCGCGAAATCGGTAGCCTCGCCTCCGAGCGCATCGCGATGCTCGCGCGCGAGATCGACCTTCACGAGGCCCCCACACTCACCGAATCGGCGACCGCCGCCCTCGCCTCCCACAACTGGCCCGGAGACGTGACCGAGTTCGATGCCGTCCTGCTCGCGACCCTATTGCGCGAACCGCCCTCTGCGACGATCGAGGCCAGCGACCTCCTGTGGCCCCGCCAACCCGCGGCCCTTTCCACCTCGACCCCGTCGGCGACGATTCGCCCGCGCGACTCCGAACCGCCACTGACGCCTTCGCTCCCCGAGCCGCCTCGCGAGACGGTCGCAGCCCCGCCTCTGGACGCGGCCGCGGAGCCCCTCGACACGCTCGAGTCCGTCGCGGTCGAACTCGCCCATCAGCTGAAGAACCCCCTCGTCACGGTCAAGACGTTCGTGTCGAACGCCGAACGGATGGATCACGAGGAGATGACCCGGTTCCGGGAGATCGCGCTCGAGGGAATCGACCGGATCGACGGCCCCCTGGACCAGATCCTGGACTTCTCCCGGCTCCCCGGTTCGACCGACGATACCCTCGAAGTGGCTCTGGAACTGACGAAATCTCTGGAATCGGTCGCCCCGAAGCTCGACGCCAAAGGCATCTCCGTCCAGGGGATCCCGCCGAGCCTGCTCCCGGCCCGGGGGTCCACGGCGAACCTCGACTTCGCCCTCTCGACCCTCACCCAACACATCGCCGAGACCATCGAGCCGCAAAGCATCCTCATGATCGCCCGCCCATCGGCGGACCTCGTTCTCCTCCACTACCGCGAATCCGGCGCCTCGACGCACCTCCGAGGAGCCACCGGAAACCCCGATTCTAGTTTTCCTCTCGCCCTGTTGCTGGTAAGAGGCGCCCTCACACGGATGGGTGGTGGCCTCCGGACGAGCCACGCGCATACGGAGGTGACGGTCGAGTTGTCCTTCACCCCTGCGTAACGTTCACGGGACCATCCGCTCGCGTGTGAGAAAGCGAGGTACCTGCTCTCATGTCCACACATCCCCAGGGCGCACCCACGGACGATACCGAGAGCGTCAAACGAACACGCCGGCCGCACGTACTGGTCGTGGACGACGAAGCGGGGATTCGCGAATCGCTCCGGATCATCCTTAGGGACGAGTTCGAGTTGTCGTTCGCAGAGACCGGCGAAGAAGCGCTTCGCAAGACTTCCATCGAGCAACCGGACGCCGTCCTCCTCGACATCGTCTTACCGGGGATGGATGGCATCGCCACCTTGGAACGCCTTCGGGCAGAGGTACCGCACACCCCCGTCGTGATGGTCACGGCGACGCGCACCCTGAAGACGGCCGTGACCGCGATCAAACTCGGCGCGTACGACTACGTCCAGAAGCCGTTCGACCTCGACGAGCTGAAGGTCCTGCTGGGCAATGCAGTGCGCACGTCCGCCCTGCAGCGCGAAGTCGACGAACTCCGCGCGGAAGTCGGTCGCCGCTACCAGGTGGGCAACATCGTCGGTCGGTCCAAGGGGATGCAGGACGTCTTCCGAACCGTCTCGATGGTGGCGCCGCTGCGCACCACCGTGCTGATTACGGGAGAAAGCGGAACCGGCAAGGAACTGATCGCCAAGGCGCTACACTACCAGAGCCCGCGCGCCGGCCGCCCGATGACAGCCATCAACTGCGCCGCGATTCCGGAATCGCTGCTCGAGAGCGAGCTCTTCGGGCACGAGCGCGGCGCGTTCACCGGGGCCGACACGAAGAAGCTCGGCCTCTTCGAGTTGGCCAACAACAGCACGATCTTCCTGGACGAGATCGGCGAGCTTCACCCAACCGTGCAAGCCAAGCTGCTGCGGGTCCTGGAGACCGGAGAGTTCATTCGCGTCGGTGGCACCCGCTCGGTGTCCACCGACGTGCGCATCGTCGCGGCCTCGAACCGGAACCTCGAAGAAGGCTCGCGCGACGGCTCGTTCCGGGCGGATCTCTACTACCGCCTGAACGTCGTCTCGATGCACCTGCCGCCGCTTCGCGAACGGCGCGTAGATCTCGCGCTCCTCATCCGGCACTTCGCGCAGGCCAAGGCCGTCGAACTCGGGATCCCCGAGCGCACATTCGCACCGAAGACCATCGACCTCCTCCTTCGCTACCGCTGGCCCGGGAACGTCCGCGAATTGGAGAACCTCGTCGAGCGACTTCTGGTCCTGGCGACGCAAGGACCGATCACGCCCGAGGAACTCCCGGTCGGGATGCGCGAGGCCCCCACCGGGAGCCCCGAGGACGTCCGCGCCGCCGTCCTCCTCGGAACCAAGAGCCTCTCCGACGCCGTCGACGGCTTCGAGCGCGACATCATCTCCTTGGCGCTCCAGGTGGCCGACTTCAACCAGACGCGAGCGGCAGAGCGATTGGGCACGACACGACGCATCCTGAAGTACCGAATGGACAAGCTAGGAATCGGCGAGCGCTGATCGCCCGGCTCCGTCGACCGCGCAGGTGCGCGGGCGCGCCGTTCATTCTTCGCGACCTCGCACGAAATTGTACGGCAAATCGCTGCGTTGCGTCACTTCAACCGCGACCGGACCGTCGAACGAATTCCCGCGCTTTCTACGGATCTGCCGGCACCTGCGAAGATTCGGCGGAACCACTCCAATGGCACACGGTGTGCATCTTGGGTGGCCTTGCGCATGAACAACCACAACCAGGTCCTAGTAGTGGACGACGAGGACGGCCCTCGTGAGTCCCTGAAGATCATCCTCAAGGCCGAGTTCGGCGTAACCGCCACGGAGAGCGGATCCTTAGCCCTCGAGCTCTTGCGAAGGACCGAGGTCGACGTCGTCTTGCTCGACCTGACGATGCCCGAAGACCTCTCGGGCACGCAAACCCTCGAGGCGATCCGCAGCTCCGGAATCGACGTCGAGGTCGTCGTGATCACGGGTCAAGGTGCACTCGATACCGCGGTCGAATGCCTGCGACTGGGAGCCCGCGACTACATCGCGAAGCCCTATCGCGCAGAGGACGTTCGCGCCGCGGTCCGGTCCGCACTCGCCGCTCGGACCGCGCGAAAACGCGCGAGTGAGATGCGCGGGCACTTGCTCGAGAATCTCTCGCACGAGTTTCGCACCCCGCTGCACGCGATCACCGGCTACACCGAAATCTTGTCGGACGAGGCAAGCGAGACCCTGTCGAGCGAGCAACTTCGCGCGCTCGCCCGTATCCAACTCAATTCCGAGAGGCTCCTATCTTATATCGAAGGCCTGTTCTTTCTCGCCGAGCTCGACGCCGGGGAGACGCCGGCCAATGCCCGTGAGTTCGCCGTCCGCCCCTGGCTAGAGCAACTCATCTCTCCGATCCGTCGCGACGCCGACCAGAACGGCGTGATCATCGAGATCGTCTGCGACAACGCCCTCACCGGGTACGCGCATCCCGAAACCCTGGCGCGCCTCATCAGTGCGCTGACGTATGCCGCAGCGGACCAGCCGTCCGGGGGGACCATTCGGGTCGTTGCCCAACGCACCCACGAGGCCTTCCATCTGTCGATCGATCCCGGTCGCGGCGTCGCCGGCGTGTCGGTCGGAACGCGGTCCAGCGAGATCAGCGACCTGAATCTCTCCGATCCGCTCGCCCAAGAAGTCATCGTGCGCGCCGCGGCAAGTCTGAACGCGAACATCGCCACCGAACTCGACGGCGGCTCGATCCTCCGAATCCACTTGGAGATCCCTATCCAACCGGCGGCCACGACTCGGCCCCGAACGCCGACGCCACACCACTCCGGCGTGGCCCAGCAAGCGCGATGAAGAGGGCAGCCTTGCGGTTCATTCATTGCGAGCAGTGCCGCGAGACCGTGCGAATCCCGCTCGAGAACGTCGAGCCTGCCACCGCGGACGACTTCCGCGAGAGGCACGCGTCCTGCCGGCTTCGAATCTATGAACCGACCGGCCGCGCCGAAGCGTCCGGAACCTGGCAGGACCCAATGTCCACGCGGCGGCTGGAAGTTCGCGGCGACGACGGCCTGGCGATGGCGGTGGCGGCGCGGCGGCTTCTGGCCGAGCCGCTCGTCTGGCACATCGAGCAACAGGAATGCGAAGAGGAGCTCGAGGTCGAACTCGACCGCGCCCTGTTCTGGGCCTCCGTCGATCGGACATTGTACCCGAGTCACCTGCCGAAACGGACGCTAGAGGAGTGGGCGACCCAGCTCGAGCACTTCGCCCGGAGCGCCCGGCCCGAAGACATCGTGCTCCTCGAGGACGACCCCCGTTGCGGCAACGCCACCTTCGCCTGCTTCACGATCACGGCCCGTGCACGGCTCGAATCGGGCCTGGCGGCCTTCGGGTTCGACGCCGAGACCCAGTCCCGCCTCGCCGCCCTTTTCGACCAGGAGCTCTTCCCGCCCCTGCGGGTGGAACGTCGCCTGGTGCCTGCCAAGCCGTCGGCCCGCGCCGAGCCCGGCGCCCAGCCCGCCTTGACCCGGTAGCCGCACCTCGGTTAATTCGAGGTCTAGCGCCGTGCACGCCCCAGGGGCCGCCGGCGGGTGAACTATGGACGTCGTCGAGACGGCTCGAGGGTGGCGCCCCCTGGATCGCGCCGAGGCAATCGCCGCGCTCGACGCCAGTGGGCCCGCGTTGGACGACCTCCGCGCCCGGGCCGGAGCCCTGCGCGACGCCGGCAAGGGCCGCCGGGTCAGTTACTCCCGCAAGGCCTTCTTCCCAATCACCAATCTCTGCCGAGATCGCTGCGCCTACTGCACCTTCCGGCGAGATGAAGGTGAGGACGGCGCCTGGACCATGTCTCCGGACGAGATCGGCGACTGGTCCGAACGCGCCCGACGTCTCGGATGCCGGGAAGCCCTGCTCTGCCTGGGAGACCAGCCCGAAGCGGTTTCACCTGCGTACCGCGAATGGCTCACGGGGCAGGGTCACAAGAACACGATCGAGTACGTGGAGCGCGCGAGCCGGATCTCTCTCGAGCGAGGCCTGCTGCCGCACTCCAACCCCGGCATCATGAGTGCTGAGGAACTCGCGCTACTCCGGCCGGTCAATGTGAGCCTCGGCATGATGCTCGAGACGACCAGTGAGCGTCTGCGCGGCAAAGGCCAAGCCCACTACTACGCGCCGGACAAGGACCCCGCGCTACGCCTGGAGGTCCTCGAGAACGCGGGCCGTCTGAAGATCCCGTTCACGACAGGATTGCTCATGGGCATCGGCGAGACCCTCGAAGAGCGGGTCGATACGATCTTCGCCATCGGCGAGGTCCACCGGAAGTACGGCCACATTCAGGAAGTCATCGTGCAGAACTTCCGCGCGAAGCCCGAGATCCCGATGGCCACCAGCGACGAACCGGACGAGGTCGAACTGGCCCGAACCGTCGCCATGACCCGGCTGGCCCTCGGACCGGAGATGAACGTCCAGGTGCCACCGAACCTGTCCCCGGACGCCATCGCTTATCTCCTGGACAGTGGAATCAATGACTTCGGCGGCATCTCGCCGCTCACCCCGGACTTTGTGAACCCCGAGGCCCCGTGGCCCCACCTCGGCGCCCTGGCCAAGGCCTGCGAGCGAGCCGGCTATGAGCTTCACGAGCGTCTGGCGCTGTACCCCGAGTACATCGACCGCCCCGAGTTCCTCGACCCCGCCCTGCGAGAGCGTGTCGCCGAAGAATGGGCTACTATTCAGCGCATGGAAGACGCCGCGTCCGATTCGGCCCAGGAGGTCGCACCATGAATACTCCCATCGAAGAGGTCCGAGCCCTCTTGCCCGACGGCGCGCCCCTCGAGCGAGCGCTGGCACCTGCAAGCGCCCCCGTCCGTGAAATCCTCGATCGCGCCCTCGAGCAGCGGGACGTCGAGGCGGCCGATGTCCCGGTCCTGCTGCGCCTCGAGAACGACGACCTGCGCGCACTGATAGCGGCCGCCGATCACATCCGTCGCGAAGACGTCGGCGACGAAGTCACGTATGTCGTGAACCGAAACATCAACTTCACAAACATCTGCTTCGTGAACTGCCAGTTCTGCGCCTTCAAACGCCAGCGCTGGGAAGACGACGCGTACGACCATGGGATGGACTCGATCCTCGCGAAAGTCGAAGAGGCCATCGCACGCGGCGCGACCGAAGTCTGTATGCAGGGCGGCATCAACCCGCAGATGAGCGCGTTCCACTACCGCGACGTTCTGGTCGCCATCAAGACCGCGTTCCCGCAGATCCACATGCACGCATTCTCCCCGATGGAGATTCTCTACGGGTCCCGGCGGACCAACATGTCCTTCGAGGATTACCTCAGCATGCTGCGCGACGCCGGCCTGGGGAGCGTCCCCGGCACGGCCGCCGAGATCCTCGACGACGAGATCCGCGAGATTCTGTCCCACAAAAAGGTCGACGTGGAAACGTGGGTCGACATCATCTCGACCGCCCATCGCGTCGGCATCCCGACGACGTCGACGATCATGTATGGACACGTCGAGAACCTCGGGCACATAGCGGCCCACCTCGACCTCCTGCGGAAGATGCAACGCGACACCCATGGTTTCACCGAGTTCGTGCCGCTGCGGTTCATCTACGAGAACACGATCCTGTACCAACGCGGACTCGTGAAGCCGACACCGCAGGGCGCGCCCGATCTCCGCATGTACGCGACCTGCCGCCTGTTCTTCCGCGGCGACATCGACAACCTCCAGACCTCCTGGGTCAAGCTCGGCCACGAGCTCTCGGCCCTCACTCTGGCCGCAGGCGTGAACGACTTCGGTGGTACCCTCATGGAGGAGAGCATCTCCCGCGAGGCTGGCGCCGATGCAGGCGAGTACACGACAGCAGAGGAGATCGAGGACCTCATCCGTTCGATGGGGCGTACGCCGCGCCAGCGCTCGACCCTTTACGGCGAACCCGCGCCAACCGGCGCGACGGTCGGATCGACACCCGACACGGCCCCGATCGACAGCTCCGTCGGCGCGTGAGGCCAGCACGCATCGGAAAGGTCACGCTCCTCGCGGGT